>CAVGEZ010000003.1:33801-82255 GCA_963628445.1 uncultured Eubacteriales bacterium | reverse complement strand
TGGTGGAGATGAGGGGAGTTGAACCCCTGTACAAAACTAAATCCACTTTATTTTCTACATGTTTATTTTATTCAAAAGTTTCAACTAAGATCTATGAATAAACAAGTAAAACCTTAATCTATTTCTATTAAATTCATTTTATAATTTAGAAAAGCAACTATAAAATATATCCTTCTAAACTGAGGCATTAAGTAAGTCAAAGGAAAACTTAATTAAGCCAGCCTGCGCAATAATTAGCAAGCATATGCAACTGCTTGAGAGCGAGCTGCGAATAAATTAGTGTTTGCGGTTAATTTAAACCTCGGCTTTTTTAGAAGAGCAACCTTCACATGCTTATAAACCTTCATTAATCCTGGCGAATCCAAAAACATCCCCATATTAATACTATACTAATTTAGCCGTATAGTATTATATATTAATTTAAAATTATTTCAATAGGATTTAAAAATTATTTTTAGCCTTCAAAGTTTTTCTAATATCTCTTTCAGCATCTTTTCTTTTTAAATCATCACGTTTATCACGACTATTTTTACCCTTACAAACTCCAATTTCAACCTTACAAAGTCCATCTTTTAAATATACTCTTAAAGGTACTAGTGTTTGACCGTCTAAACGTACTCTATTAAATAATTTAATAATTTCATGTTTATGAAGTAATAATTCTCTAGTACGTGTTTCATCATGATTATAGATATTGCCAAAGTCATACTTTGCAATATGCATATTAAGTATTTCACACTTACCATTTCTTATTATTGCATAAGAATCATTAATATTACATTTATGTTCTCTTATACTTTTAATTTCAGTACCAGTAAGCTTAATACCACATTCTATTTTTTGTTCAATAAAATAATCGTGATACGCTTTCTTATTTTCTACTATATTCTTCTCCATCGATATATCCCTCTTCGACAAATTTATTATAATCCTCTGTCAACATGAAATCAATGTTACGCTCTTTAACAGATACATTAATACATCTAATATTAACCTTGTCTCCTATCTTAAATGAACGAGACTTAGATTCAAGAGTCATATTATTTTCATTATAATAATATCTATTATACATATTAGATACATGAACTAGTCCCTCAATACCATTAGATATTTGAACAAATATACCAAATCCAGTAACACTTGAAACTATACCTTCCATCTCTTCTCCGACATGATGAGACATGTATTTAGCTGCAAGCATATCAAATACTTCTCTTTCTGCCTCTATTGAAGCCTTTTCTCTTTTAGATGTATCAAGTGCTGCAAAGTGGCAGAATTCTTCAAAATGATTATAATTCTTTTCAAAGTTTTTTGTATTAAATATAAGACTCTTTAATATTCTATGAACTACTAAATCAGGATATCTTCTAATTGGAGATGTAAAGTGACAATAGTAGATTAGTGCTAATCCATAATGACCTAAAGATTCATCAGAATATCTTGCTTTCTTCATAGATCTTAACATTAAAGTATTAATTGCAGGATAACTTGGAGAATCTTTAACTAAACTCATAACTTGTTGGATATCCATAGGTTCAATTTTATTCTTAGGAATTCTTACATTATGTCCTGTTAGGTTATTAATTAACTTAAATACATTAATTACCTTCTCTTCTTCAGGTGTTTCATGTACTCTATATAAACAAGGTAGGTTTGAAATGTTTAAATGATAAGCAACAGTTTCATTACATTTAAGCATAAAGTCTTCTATCATCATTTCAGCCTCACCTCTTACACGAAGCTTAAATTCTATAGGTTCACCTGCTTCATCAAGTTTAACCTCATATTCAGGAGTTTCGAACTCGATTGCACCTTTTTTAGTTCTGTCAGATCTTATAATATGAGCTAAATCTCTCATTTCAAGTAGCATAGGATAAATATCTTGATACTTATCAATTACCTCATTATCACCATTAAACATCTTATTAACATTTTCATAAGTCATTCTGTGACGTGATTTCATTATACCTTCATGAAGTTCATAGTTAGTAAGTCTTCCCTTAAAGTCTATATACATTTCACAAGCATTTACTAATCTTAATACATCTTCGTTTAGTGAACATATTCCATTAGATAATTTTTGTGGAAGCATAGGTATAACAGAGTTTGCTAAATAACAGCTAGTACCTCTAGAATAAGCGTCCTTATCTAAAGCACTGCCTTCTTTAACATAATAAGCTACATCAGCTATTAATACTATTAATTTATATCCATCTTTAAGTCTTTCAACGTATACTGCATCATCAAAGTCCTTAGAATCATTACCATCAATTGTAATGATAGGTAGATTAGTATAATCTGTTCGATCCAAAAAATCTTCTTTATTTATAGAATTTGGAATAGATTTGATTTCTTCTAAAGTTTCTTTAGAAAAATCAATACTAAATCCATGTTCTTGCGCAATAAGTTGAATTTCAATACCGGGATCATCCTTATATCCTAATATCTTAACTATTTCACAATTAACTTTCTTATTAGAGATAAAATCAAGTATTTTTGCAACAACAATATTACCCTCAATAGCACCATTTAAATGAATCTCATTAACTTCAGCTTTAATAGTAAAATCGCTCTTATGAGATTCAATATAATAACTTACACCATGTTTATTCTTCTTTACACATAGTAATCCATAAACATATTCATTAGAATGTTCTAATATTTTAAGAACAATAGCTGAATCAAGTTTTGTTGATTTATTAGAAGGAAGCACATAAAATTCAACTAAATCGCCATTTAATGCTCCTTTAGTATCATTTTCATTTACGTGATATTCCTTATCTTCTCCTTCAACCTTAATAAAGCCAAATCCCATATCCTTTATTTCAATAGTACCTTTTAGCTTAATATAAAACAAATCACCCTTAGAATTAGTATGAATCTTATTTTCTTTTATAAGTTCATCAATTGTAGATTTGATTTCGTTAATATCAAGTTTTGTTGATTTTTTTACATCATAAATATTATGATTAAATGGTTTAGATAAAGCTTTAAGTACCAATTCTTTATTTGTCATAATAACACCCCCAACTAAAGAAAAAAAGATTTCATAAGAAATCTTTTAACCATTAATTTGCATTGCTGCAGCTGCTAAAACTAACGCAATAAATAAAATTGCAAGTACAGCTGTAGATCTTTCAAGGAATAATTCGATACCTCTAGACTTTTGATTTTTAAATAATTCTGACTTACTTCCTGAGAAAGCATCATTAATATCATCCTTAGATTGTTGCATTAATACAACAACAATTAAACAAACAGATACTATTAAAATTATAAAATCAATTGGTCTCATATTGAAATCCTCACTTTTGTTAATTAAATTTACTTATGCAACATATTTTACCACAAGAAAAAATATTATGCAATAAGCATGATTACTTCTTTTTCTTTAAAGTAGGCTTTGTCTTCTTATTTTCAATTTCAGCTTTAGTCTCTTCAGGCTCTTGATTTTTAAATCCTTTTTTAACTAAATGAAATAGATATAAAAACAAACAAGTAAATACTGCAACTAATAAGAAAAATACTATATTATTCATAAAGCTTAACTCCTTCTTTTAATCTCTCCATTGCGTCCTTGACAATTTCAAGACTAGTAGCTAAATTAATTCTTATAAATGTCTTACCGCACTCACCATATTCAGCCCCTGATGCAACATAAAGACCGGTCTTCTCCCTTAAGAAATCACAGAATTTATCAGAATCACTTGATACTTTAGATATATCAACCCAAATTAAATATAAAGAGTGAGATATTACTGGAGTAAGTAAGCAAATATTTTTATTGATATAGTCATATGCATAATTTTTGTTTCTTTGAATTACTTGATTTAGTTCATCAATATATTCTCTACCTTCATTTAATGCAGTTGAAAATACATCACATACAAATGAATTAGCCTCAGCTACCTCATCAGTATTTAAGCCTCTTCTTACCTTATGTCTTAGGTTAGCATTAGGTACTACAACACAAGCGCCTTGAAGTCCTGCAAGTGAGAAACACTTGCTAGCAGATATGCAAGTAATTGAATTATATCTATTAATATCATTTACTGATTGAAATGGAGTATAGTTATATCCTGGCTCAGTAATATCACAATGTATTTCATCAGATAATACAACAACATTATGCTTATAAGCTAGAGCTCCAACTCGCTCAAGTTCTTCTTTAGTATATATCTTTCCACAAGGATTTTGTGGATTACATAATATTAAAAGATTAACTTGAGGATCAGATAATTTCTTTTCTAAATCAAGAAAATCAATATGATATTCATGATTTTCATATACTAAATCACTTGATAAAATAAATCTTCCATTATTTACAATAGAATTAAAGAAAATATTATAACAAGGTTCCATTACTAAAACCTTTTCACCAACAGTCGTAATCTTTCTTACAATACTAGATATTGCAGGAACAACACCTGTTGCAAAAATCATATCTTCCTTGTTCCACACTACATTATGTCTATCCCTAAACCAACTAATATAACTTTCAAAATAAGTATCAGGTATATTCTTATAACCAAAGTTTGCAAAGTTTACAATCTCCATCATTTTATTTGTTATAAAGTCAGGTGTCTTAAAATCCATATCAGCTACCCATAAAGGTATTTCATTATCTTTAATATCCCACTTTAGACTTGATGTATGTCTTCTATTAGGTATTGTATCAAAATCATATTTCATTTACTTCTCAACCTCAATTTTAGTTTTAGAATTATCTATTTGTTTTCCTCTAAAATTCATATTATCTTGAATAAGTTCACCAATTTCTTTAGCTTTAATCTTACCAGATAGAGGGTTTTTAACACTATCAATCTTACTAATGATTTGTGCATCAATGTTTGAACATAATTCAAATGATAAATTAGTATTTAAAAGAGTACAATTAACAAGTTTAATATTATCTATATAACACATACCTTGTAATGAATCTATAGTACAATTGATAAATGTAAGATTTTTAGAATTCCATCCTAAATATTCACCAATAATTGTAGAGTTCTTGACAACTACATTTTCACAGTTCCAAAAAGAATCTTTAGATAACATTACTGCATTATCGATTTCAATATTACTTGCTCCATCAAATGCATAATTACCTGATAGATGAAAATTATTAATTTTAATGTTCTTACTATTTAGTGCTAAATAATCTCCTTTAGCTGATACATTATATAGCTCAATATCTTCACAATTCCATAATGTCTCTTGAGCATTAGGTATATTACAATTAATAATCTTAATATTCTTACTTCTTCTAAATTGCTTAGGAGCTTCAATAAATGTATTTTCTAATGTTATATTTTCTGTATACCAAATACCAGATCTAGCTGTTTCTAGTAAATAAGAATTAGATACATAAATATCTTTAGAGTACCACATAGGATATTTCCATTTAAAGATTGAATTATAAATCTTAATATTAGAACACTCTTTTAATGGTGATTCACCATCAAAGAATGTAGAATTATATATTTCTAAATTATGTTTATTATATAAAGCTCTTTCTCCAGTAAATTGACCTTCACTAATTTTTTCCATAATATCACCACTTTAATGATATTTTAACATACTTTAAATAATATCATAAATCTAATGCTTAAAATCATAATTTTTTATGCATAAGTTTATAATTTCAATTACTTCATCAATTGATTTATTACAATCATTTGAAAGCCAAACAGAAATAACAGCCATTATACCATGTATAAAAAATGATAGTAGATATTCTCTTTTATCTTTATCAACTTGAAAACGATCTAATATTGGTGTAAAGATATTTTTAAACATTGAATTATAAGTTTCATCTAATCTTAATACATAAGAGTTTTTTATAATCACTTTATAAAATGTTTTATTTTCTTTAATAAAACTTAAATAAGGAACTAGATATTTATCAGTTAATAGATATAAATCTTCAAGATTATATTTATCTAATTCATTAGTATTAATAAGATTATTATTATTTTGGTTAATATATTCATAAAATTTATGTGATATGTATGTACTTGATTCAAGTAACAAATCATTTAATGATTCATAATGTAAATAAAATGTAGAACGATTAACACCAGCTTTTGCACATATATCTTTAACTGTTATATATTCAAATTCTTTAGTCTCAAGTAAATTAATTAATGCCTCATTCATGAGAGCTTGTGTATTAAAATATTTAGTTTCAAATTTATTCATAATATCACCAATTCTCCTCATTTTAATTTTAACATTAATTAATTACATTTGACTTATTTTTTTTAAATTTTACAAATAATGTTATACAATATATAACAATTATAATCCAAACAACTCCACCTGTTATTGAGTTCATTATAGCACTAAGCTCTAAAGAGCTAGAAAATGTCTGAAGCATTGCAGCCTCAAGCATAAATATTGATACTAACGCAGTAATAAAACTAATAGTTTTAGATAGTTTAAATATATTATTATCACTTCGCTTATATTTAATCATATTAACAATACTTAAAATAAGTGCGTAAAAAGTATAAAAAGCTATAGCGTAAATAATAAATCCTTTATAGACATTACTATTATTTTCTACTATTACAAGAATTATTATTCCAAGTAGTGGAATATTTAATAACAACAATGTTAATGATGTCAATAAATATATTTTTTTGGTAAAGTAGTTTTTTATATAGCACATTGAAATCATTAATTTAAGTAAAGCTATAATCAAACAATAAATTGAAAGTGATACAAACCAAATCGATTCATAATAAATACCAACAATTAATCTAAAGAAAAAATATAATAAATTAAATACAAAACTTAAAAAACTATTTACCTTATTACGATATAGAAATTCAGTACAATATTTACATATATATTTATTTTTATATAGAGTATTTCTAATATCATTAAATTTACCTAGTCTAATAAATACTATTATATATAAAACCCAAACTGTAAGTGTATACATTGATAGAGTATATATGATATAGGCAAGTATACTCTCATCTAAAGAATAAAGAAAAACATATATTAAACAACCGGATGAAATTATTGTAAGTAATATTATAATTAAAACATTTGGATATAATAATTGATTAAATAATTTTTTCATTCGTTACATACTTCACTAGCTAATTTAACAATTACTGAAGCGTATTTATCTTTATTCTTCCTTAATAACATATTATAAATTGGATAATTTAAACATATTAATATAATACCTAATACGCCAATAAATATTCCTATAATAAAGCTATTTATATCTTCTTTACCGTTCACTAAAGTAAGACTCATACCTATACCTAAAATAATACATGATACACTTCCCAATATATATGAGAAAATTTTGGGTCCCTTTTTAACTTTTCTGTCTAATTTTTTAAGTCGCATTACTTTAATATCATTCTTATAAGAATATTCACTTATTAACTTATTTGCATATTTCTTATCTTTTTCCATAATATCACCACTCAATTTTTAAATCCGATAAAGCCTTCTATATTTTGTATAAAAGGCCTTAATCAATTATTCAATTATTTCTTTTGCAAGTGTAACAATTTCATAAGCATATTTTTCTTTTCTCTTAGCTAAAACATGCAAATAAAGTGGATAATTAATGCAAATAAGTACCATTCCAATTATACCAATAATTATACCAATTACAAAAGTTGTAGTTGTTCCTTGTCCAATCACTTTCATTGATAAGCACATACCAACACCTAAAATAAGACTTGAAATAACACCTAGTGTATAAGCTAAAATTGTAGGTAATACTTTAACCTTTTGGTCTAGTTTCTTTAATTCTTCTACTTTTGGACTTTCATTCTTTGTGTATTCATTAACCAAGTCTTGAGCATAAATTTTATCAGTATCCATTTTTCTTCCTCCTTAATTCACACCTATATTATACTTAGTTAGTTTCAGTCTATTGAACAACACAAAGTTAAGAATGTGTCGATTTAAGAAAAAAAGAACACTATTTCTAGTGCTCTTTAGTTTAGCAAATACAATTTATTAATTGATATTTGATGAAATGAAATCATATAGTTCATCGGTTTCACTATCAGATTTAAGACCAATGATAACATAACTAGAAGGAAATTTTTCTAGATTTTCTAAGGATAAAACTAAACTAGTACAAGATTTATTATAAACAAATGAATAGTAACTACCATATTTTTCATTTTCAAACACCCCAATTTCACAGTTTATACTCTTAAAACCATCCAATTGAGTATTATTAAGTTGTGTAGGTTCTTTCTTTATATCAGAAATATCAGCAAAATCAAATTTCATTAAACTATATCTAGTTTTAACAGAAATTCCTGTTGTAGTTTTATCTACTTCAATATAATCCGAATTAGATTTGATTATACAAACAGTACCAATTATAGAAATAGTTAATAAAACAAGCGTTACAATTGATGATATTAATAAAATTTTTTTCTTCATATGACTTATTCCACTTCGATTTATTTTTACAATCATATGTACTTTAAACAAAATAGTGCCTTTTTTTATATAGATAACAATACTTTCCAATATAGCATTTCATTTTATTGTCATCATTAATGTTACTACAATTGTAATTAATTAAAGTATAGCAAATCTAAAATCATAAGTAAACATTTGAATTGTAAAGTTATTTAAATTTTTGTCATTAAATTACCAATTTGATTTTCAAGTGTATAATAGTATAATATTTTTCACTTTTTCACTCTCTATAATATCACCATGAGGGTAAACAAAAAAAGAACACTATTTCTAGTGTTCTAATTTTAGTAAATATTACTTATTTAATTGGTATAAAGACTTAATTCCATCCCATTTAGCGATAGAAGCATCACCATATTGGTTTAATTCGTCTTCAATACGTAATAATTGGTTGTACTTAGCAATTCTGTCTGTACGAGATAGTGAACCAGTCTTAATTTGACCAGCATTTGTACCTACTACAAGGTCAGCAATTGTTGTATCTTCTGTTTCACCAGATCTGTGTGAAACGATTGCAGTATAACCAGCACGCTTAGCCATTTCGATTGCATCGAATGTTTCAGTTAAAGTACCGATTTGGTTAACTTTGATAAGGATAGCATTTGCAACACCTAAAGAAATACCTTTAGCTAATCTCTTAGTGTTAGTAACGAATAAGTCATCACCAACAAGTTGTACTTTCTTACCTAACTTTTCAGTTAAATATTTCCAACCATCCCAGTCATCTTCTGCAAGACCATCTTCGATAGTAACGATTGGGAACTTTTCAGTTAGAGGAATATAGTAGTTGTCTACCATTTCTTTTGATGTGAATACTCCACCGTCAGCCTTTAAAGAATACTTACCAGTTTCAACATCATAGAATTCAGAAGCAGCTACGTCGATACCTAAGAAGATATCCTTACCAGGAACGAATCCTGCAGCCTTAATAGCTTCGATAACAAGTTCGAATGCTTCTTCATTTGAATGTAGATGAGGAGCATAACCACCTTCATCACCTACTGATGTAGCATAACCCTTAGCTTTTAAAATCTTCTTTAAGTTATGGAATACTTCAGCACCGTAACGAAGAGCTTCATGGAAGTTTGGAGCACCAGCTGGTAAAATCATGATTTCTTGGAAATCAATAACGAAATCAGCATGAGCACCACCATTCATGATGTTCATCATTGGAAGAGGTAATTGCTTTGAATTAGCTCCACCTAAATATCTGTATAAAGGAAGTCCTGAATAGTCAGCAGCAGCTCTAGCACAAGCCATAGAAACTCCAAGCATTGCATTAGCACCTAAATTTGACTTATTTTCAGTACCATCTAATTGAATCATAAATTCATCAATTGCATTTTGGTCTCTAGTATCTTTACCAATTAACTTTGGTCCGATAATTTCGTTAACATTCTTAACAGCACTTAAAGTACCCTTACCTAGATAACGAGACTTGTCTCCATCTCTTAATTCAAGTGCTTCATGAACACCTGTAGAAGCTCCTGATGGAACTAAGGCTCTACCGAATGATCCACTTTCAGTTGTAACTTCAACTTCAACAGTTGGATTACCACGAGAGTCTAATACTTCTCTTGCGTAAACGCTAGTAATATATGGCATAAAAACACACTCCTTAATAAATTAATATTTTTTTACCGAAACTATTATATATTATTTATAGATAAAAATAAAGAAATAAGTTAAATTTTTGCCTTATTTCTTCATTTATTAATTCTATTAAATTTTATTATTTTCTACATACTTATGTAATGGTAACCATACAAGATATGTAATTAATAGAACAAAGCAACCAAGTAGTAAATTAAAAGGTATTATTGCAAGACAAAAATAGTAAAAATAGAAATTATCAACACTACATGCTGGATGTATTTTAGAAAGCATTGATGCAAATGCTTCTTTTGAATATCCCATTACATTCATATACATAGGTAGTGCAAATAAATTAGATACAACTCCACCTAATACCCAACCAATTAGTGCAAATAAAAACACAAAAATAATATGATTGTTCTTCTTATATATCAAGTTACCTAGGCTTGTAAATCCTACTAAGAATAAGCCAATAATTAAGTCTGCTGTTTCACCAATTCCTGCTGTATGAGTTCCAAATAAAAGTCCAAGCAAAAATCTAAGAATTACTATAATTAGACCATATTTATTGCCTAAAAATATAATAGTAATAAATATTGGTAGCATTGAAAAATTAACGCTTAAGAAACTTGGAAAAAGTGCAGGAAGTGCAAACTTTGGTCCTATTACGTATAAAATTACTGAAATAGATGCAAATATACTTGTTAAAATACATTTTTTTAAAGATAGTGACTTCATTTAAATCATCCTCCTTAAGAAAAAAAGACGCCCTAAAGCGAACTTTAAGGCAACTTGAAAAAAATATTTTTCTTCTTTCATCCAGACTTTAACTGTCGGCATCCGAATCAAACGGATTCAGCATTACTGCTCGAGGGCTATACCTCCGGTAGGAAATTTCATCCAACCCTGAAGATCACAATATTATTATATTAAGTTATATATTAATAATCAATTAATTTGATTTTAAAAGTGTCGTAGGCTTACTCCACTTATAACTTGTTACACTTCTTTCTGCATTAAATCTAGTACCAAATGAACCATAATTATTGTATTCTTGAAATGTTGCATAATGATCATCAGTATAAACAATAACTGATTGACCTGCATATTCTACATCTTTAAATCCTTCAGTCCATATTACAAGACGACCTTTACCTCTATTTGATGTTGTATAAGTACCATCTTCATTAAAATCAAGTTCATAATATACAGGATTATATCCACTTGCATAATAAGGTACACACTGTGCATATCCATCAGTTCTAAAATATTGGAAGAAACATCTAGTATCTTCTTTGAAATAGTTAGATAAGTATTTTGAATCACTTTGAGAACCATAGTTAAGTGGGAATGCATTAAATAGCGTGTAATAGTTTGCAACATCAACCGGGTCAGTGTAAGTGCAGCTTGAAGCAAGCGCTGGATTTGCAATAATATCATCTAAAGTATAATAAGTATAAGATTTATAAGAATTAATTGTATAGGTATTATCACTGTTTACAGTAATACTGTCTGCAATTTTTCTAATTTCCCCTGACTTTATATTATCAAAATTACTATATGGTTGATCAATACGCGTATCACTATAACTTAAATAAGAGTCATTATTATTTGTAACACTAGAATTATATTTAAGAGTAAATGATTCAATTACAACATCTTCTCCTAATGTTTCAACCTTAAAGAAACCAGCGTAGTCTAGTTTTATTGTTAAATCAAACATAGAATCAGCACTTCCTGCAATAAAATAGTTATTGTAAGAGCGATCAATTGAATAATAAACCTTTAAGCCTTTAGTAGATTGATATGTAATACTTAATTCATATATACCTTTTAAATTATCCACATTATAAAAACTTGAATTAATATTTCCTGATACATAATTAGTAGTTTTAAGTAATTTAGTCATCATTTTAGCATTCTCATGGTAACATCTATAGTATTCAATACCATTCTTCTCTCCAAAACTACCTGTTGAATAATTGGTTTGAAAATAATTACTCTTATCAAAAGTAATAGACTGAAAATTATCTTCACTTATACTATTTTTTCTTAAATTTATTTCATGAGTCTTTTGTACTTTTTCATATACTACATTTGAACTGCTATCAATTGTTTCATTACTATTATTATTTGAACAACTTGTAGTTATAAATAGGGATAATAACGCTATTATTAAATATTTTAATTTTTTCATAAATTACCTACTTATTAACTTAGTAAAATTCTTAATTTCAATACTCATAGTACCATCAGGATTATTCTTAATTTCAACATTAGAATTATCTTTAAAGAATTCTTGAGGTATTATAAGTTCAATACCAGTATCAGTTTTAATCTTTTGATTTTTAACTTTCTCGCTTACTAAATCATATTCAATAGGTTCAGCCTCACTAACTCCTTTTAAAGATAAATTAGCTTTAAATTCTTTCTTAATTGATTCATCAGTAAATGCCGCATCAGCCAAATCTTTAATATTTATATTATTATCACTAGTCTTTTGGAATATAAAACTATTTACATTAGACATTGTTTCAAGATAATCAATACCAGTCTCTTCACTAATCCTCTTTGCCTCATCCTTAATTGATTTCATAATCTCATTAGTAGATGGATGATATTTTGCATCAATGCTTTCCTCAATTACTTTTCTCTTACTTCCTTCTATTTCTTTTAATTTCTCACATGAGTAGAAATTAAGATCAGGTAAAGAAATAATCATAAATGTATTAATCTTCATTACACTTTCAGGTAAGATATAAACATTTTTAGTAAATTGATTAGATTCTAAATTATTAATCATTATATTTTCATGTGTTATAGCTTCAATATTTTCAAGTAATATTAAACCTAAATAAGTCAAATCTTCTACTCTGTATTCACATATAAGTAAGTCTTGACATGTCTTTATTCCATTCTTATTTAAGATATTTAAAAATACATCAGCTATTTTTTTACTTGATTCAATAAAATTATTAGGATCATATTCTAACAAACACTTCTTAAGTAATGATTCATCATTAAAAGAACCAACTCTTTTGTTTGGATTTTTATTAACTTTTTCAATAATTTTAGTAACATATTCACTAGTTAAATCACGAGTAAAATCTAACTCTGTTTCACTATACTTATGTGTACTTGTACGTAAGTCTAATATTTCAAGACATGCATGGGCAATAATCATTTTTATTTATCCTCTTCTATACCTAATATTTCATTAGTATTTAAATCAGGTATCTCTTCTACTTTATTTAAACTCTTAACTATAGCACGAGTTCTTACACCTACAAGCTTATCAAGCTCACTAGATGCACTTTCATATTTTTCTTGAGTCTTAACTAATTGTTCAGCAAACTTATTAAATTCAGTCTTAACACAAGATAAAATATTAAATACTTCTCCACTCTTCTTTTGGATTGCAAGTGTCTTAAATCCCATTTGAAGTGAATTAAGTAGCGCTGCAAAAGTTGATGGACCAGTTATTACTACTTTATATTTATTTTGAATTTCTTCAAATATATTTAAATTAATAATTTCAGAATATAATCCCTCAATAGGTACAAATAGTATTGCAAAACTAGTCGTATTAGGTTCATCTATATACTTATCATGGATATCCTTAGCTGAATCTTTAACACGTTGAATCAATTCTTTTCTTGCCTTATCTAGCGCCTCTTTATCAGCGTTGTCAATCGCGTCTAATATCTTAGAATAACTAACTGTTGGAAATTTAGAATCAATAGGTAAATAGATATAACTATTATCTTCATTACCTGGTAATTTAACAGCAAATTCAACTCTTTCTTTACTACCCTTTTTAGTAATAACATTTTCTACATATTGATTTTGCGTTAATACATCAGATATTAAATTCTTTAAAACAACTTCCCCAATAATACCTTTAGTCTTAACATTAGCTAATACATTCTTTAAGCTAGATACGTCTGTTGCAAGATTTTGTATTTGACCAATAGTATTATTTAAACCATTAATTTGTTCAAGTACAGTCTTAAATGAATTATTTAATCTTTCCTCTAATGTTTTCTTTAAATTTTCATCAACCGTATTCTTAATATTATCTAATTGAACCTTATTATCAGTTCTAATAGATTCTAAATTTTCTTTAACAGTCTTATTAATAGACTCTAATTCTTTACTAATATTTTTTTCAAATTCAGTTAATTTATTATTAATTTGAGTAATGTTTTGTTCATTATTCTTACTTAACAATTCATTAATAGATTTGAATTCTGTACCTAATTTTTCAGTAATTTGTTTATATTCATCATTAATCTTATCCTTAATAGAATTGAATTCTTGATTTAATTTAGTATTAATTCTATCAAAGTTTTCATTAAAGTTCTTATTAAAGTTTTCTCTAAATTCATAATTTGATTTCTCTAAATCTTTAACCTTATGATTAGTTTCATCTAAATAAGCCTTTAATATTTCATTATTATCCTTTAAATCCTTTACTGTAAGTGTACTTGTTTCATTCTTTTTACTAACCCTTACAACAAGAAAAATATTTATTAGTATAACTACCACTAGTAAACCAATTATTACGTAATCCATTTTCAAAAATCCCCTTAATTATTTTTATTTCTTATAATAATTCTTAAATCCTAAATCATATATTTCAGGATATGAATATATATGCGTTATAGTATCATCAAAGTTTGCAGCATATAAATCATAATAAAATTGATTATTTACTACATATTTAGGATACTTTGTAATTTGTCTAGCCTTATTAATTAAATCTAAATTATTAAACATTAATTCTAATTTTAATCTTTGACTTTCTTTCTTACAATCAATTTCTATATAATCCTCACTAAGTAAAGATTCAATTAAATCTACATAAGGAAGCTTATAATCTTCAAATTCTAATACTTCATAATCTTTAATTTTATCATTAATTCTTGTAGTGTATTGCGGTCTATAAGAATCTTCTAAATTTGCATAAAAATCTGTTATTCTATCTTCTTTAATATTATAAAAAGATCTAATAATATTTTCTACCTGTTCTCTTGTTTCTTTAGAATCTAGAGATTCACCATTGAATTTTGCATATAAATGTTCACAAGCTATGAATAAATCCTTATGATATCCAAAATCATTAACCTTAACATGAATTAATGTATTAGTACCTATAAATGGTTCTAAATCGTATAATTTAAGTTTGTACATTATTTATCTCTCCACGAATTCTTTTTATCTTTAATTTTCTTTATCTTATCTTCTTTTTTACTCTTAATAAAGTTTTTATTTAAATTAATAATTTCCCCACTTTTTTCCTCATTCCACATTAAAGTAATTCTTTCATTAATTTGCTTCTCATGTTCTTCAATTAGTGATTCTTTCTTTTCGAAAAACTTTTCTAAAATACGGGACACTATATAAAGAGCTACTGTGAATAGATAGAAAGCATGTCCTTGAGCAAGTAATGTTCTAAATTCTTTAAATTCCGAATTATCATTGATCCAAAACTTATTAGAAACAGATGCAACAATTTGAATTAAAATTAAGAAATTAAATACAGTTATAAACTTTTCAAATGTTTTATTTCTTACTCCAAGATATACTAAACTAATACCAATTCCAGCACACATTTCACAAATAGAAAGACATATTTGAATAGTAAATAATATAGGTACATTTATTAATGAATCTCTGTAAGAATTATCAATAAACTTTATTATACCATGAGCTCCTAATGTAAAAAAAACTATTCCTGTAAATAAATATAATATATTTACAAGCTTCTTAACACGTGATGTATAATCCCATTTACTTGATTCTTTTACTATATCTAGTGTTGAAACAATATTATTGTTTTCAATTAAATAAAGTTTTTTAACGCGAGCTAATAAAAGCCTAGAATCAAATGGTAGATCTAGTTTTGATAAGAATGCAACTGTTACAGCTTCCCATATAAATACCCAAGCTGTAATATCTATTACCTCAGGAATAATATTAGAACTAATATTATTAGAATCAGTTACATTTAATTTGATATAAACCATTGCGGCTAAAAGTAAGACACCAATTGCAACTAAAAATCCAACCTTCAAATTACGGTATTTAGCAAGTTGTTCTCTTTGATAACAATTCATTTCAATAGTATCATTAAAAGAACTTAAAATTTTTGCCTTATCATAACCCATATAATCATCTATTGTTAAATTAATCTCTACTTTAAATTTAGAAGGAATCATTTTAATTAAATCATTAGTAGAATTAATTACATCATCCCTTATTAAATAATTATTATTTGAACAATTTAAATTTAATATGTCACTAGTTCGTTCATAATGTAAATTTAGAGTAGCGATTTTTTTAGTTTGGTCTATATTAAAATATTTTTCAAGTAAATAATCTCTTCTT
This sequence comes from uncultured Eubacteriales bacterium, assembly GCA_963628445.1. GTDB lineage: Bacteria > Bacillota_I > Bacilli_A > Acholeplasmatales > Anaeroplasmataceae > JAEELC01. The sequence goes on along the minus strand of CAVGEZ010000003.1, from coordinate 65,794 downwards.
TTATTCATATACTCACCAAATTTCACATATTATAATTATATCAAAAATAGCTTAAAAAATAAAGATAAGCAATTCCTTGCTTATCGTTTGTTTTCTACTATTTTGTCTAACTTTGTGTTTATCATTAACACTAAATTTATAATGACTAATACACCTTCACAAATAATCATTGAATACCAAATTAAATCAAATTTAATTATAGGTAAAATTATTAATGTAAGTAAGGGAAGTATTAGTCCACGCATAATTGCAATAATTAAAGATGTATTCTTCTTTAATATTGAATTAAAGTAATAGATTGAATATACATTAAATATTATAAATAAGAATGAGATAAAGTATATTCTAAGTACTTTAAGTCCAAGAGTCATCTCTATAGAATCAGTTTCGGCTTTAATAAAGGCTTTTAGTAGTACTGGTGATAATATTTCTAGTAAACTAAATACAATAACTGCAATAACTATACTTGAAATTACTCCATATTTAAAATAAGTACCTATAGCCTTTTTGTCTTTTTTACCAACATTTTCACTTAAAAGAGGTTGACTTGCTTGTCCAACTGCATAGCCTAGTGATTGAGTTAGAGTAACCATGTTAATAATAACACCATATATAGCTAGATATGTTGTATTGTACTCTCCACCATATTTAGTTATTTGATTATTAAATACAATAGTAATAATACCCATACAAATATCTAGTAAAAAACTAGATAGACCTGTTACTAATATAAGTTTTGAATCATTTTTTATTTTTTCACTACGTACTAGTTTCAAGGTATTCTTCTTCGATATAAAATGAGAAAGTAGAATAATTACTGTAAATACCATTCCTGAAAATGTTGCAAGACCAGCACCATTTATTCCCATATCACAGCCAAATACAAATATAGGATCTAGTATTGCATTAACTACTCCTCCACCAATAACCGCAACAGTAGCTCTAATTGGATCTGAGTCATTTCTTACCATAACAGTTAAAAATTGAGAAAAGAAAAAGAAAGGTAGTCCCCATTTTAAATAATTAGTATAGATAGTAATAAGTTTTAATACATTAGAGTCTTTTGCACCAAAGAAAATTAATAATGGTTTTTGAAATATAATCATTAATATCCATAAAAATAGGCATGTAATACTTGCAAGTATTAAGCTTTGAGTGAATATTTGATTTGATCTTTTATAATCGTTTTTACCACGTTCTATCATCATTAGAGTTGCACCACCAACTCCAAATAATAGACCTGATGAATAAATTAGAGTCCAAACAGGAATACCACAGGCTATGGCTGCAGAACCAAGTGAGCCTTCATATTGACCTATACATAAGCTATCTACTAATGTATAAATTGTCATTATAATGCTTGAAAAAACGCCTGAAAACAAATATTTTAAATATATCTTTTTATAATTCATATACTCCTCCTAAATGAAAAAAAGATAAGACTAAATGAATAGTCTTATCCAACATTTGCTTTATACAGATTGTCCTCCGACATTATGTAATTATAGTTAAATAAATTATTAAGTCAAGAGATTAATTTAAGAATTTTAATCATTACTTAAAAGCCTTAAATTTTCATCTAAATTATCTATTTTTTCTAAATCAGTTTCTTTTAAATTATAATTAAAACTATTTAGATTAGCTTCTAAGAATTGCTTATGATGTGCCCCTGGCATACAAATAAATTTATGTTCTAGTTGCCACTTTATTAATAATTGAGCATTAGTTCTATAATATGTATCAGACATTTCATTTAACATACTACTATTAAGTAATCTTTCATCTCCATGAGCTAAAGGATATAAACTCATAACTTGAATATCTTCTTTTAATAATTTACGTCTTAATTCTTTTTGTTGACATAAAGGATGAAGTTCGATTTGAGCTATATGTGGTTTTGTTCTTGCCACCTTTAATATTTCATCTAATTCTAAATCAGTAAAATTAAATATTCCTATAGATTTAACGAAGCCCTTATTATATGCATCTTCTAACATCTTATAGCCTTCAATGTAATTACCTAATGAAACATCTAGAGTTAATAAATCAATATAGTCTAAATTTAATCTTTTTAAAGATTCTAAAACTAATGAACTATTATAATTAGTATCAGTAATTTTAGTTGAAATAAATAATTTCTTTCTATCAATTTTTGAATCTAATATAGCACGCCCAATTTCTTTCTCATTTTGAAAGTTTTCAGAAGTATCAATTAATTCATACCCTAAAGTTAGAGCTTCTCTAATAATTTCATAAGTATCTACACTATTTAATTTATATGTACCAATACCTAATGCTGGTACTGTTATTCCATTTGATAATTTATAATAATTCATAAGTAATTCCTTTAAAATATTGTCAGTTATCATTAATTATATTATAAATATTTAATTTAAACAAGAAAAATAGGAAAACGCATCGCATTTTCCTATAAATTCATTTTATTCATGTAAAATAAGTGATTTAGAAGTTACTTCTTTTGGTTGTTCAATACCAAGTAACTCTAACAATGTTGGACATACATCAGATAAAATACCAGATAAACGTAGCTTATACTTAGTATCAGTTAAAATAAGTGGTACTGGATTTGTTGTATGAGCTGTGAATGGATTACCATTCTCATCAGCCATCTTTTCAGCATTACCATGGTCTGCAGTAATTACAGCTACACCACCAATACTTTCAAGTAAGCTTACTACCTTACCAACACATTCATCAACAACTTCTACAGCCTTAACAGCAGCTTCAATCTTACCAGTATGACCTACCATGTCGCAGTTAGCATAATTTAAAATGATAGTATCATATTTATCAGCTTTAATAGCTTCTAACACCTTATCAGTAACTTCATAAGCTGACATTTCTGGTTGAAGGTCGTATGTTGCAACTTTTGGTGAATTTACTAAAATTCTATCAGCACCCTTAATTTCTTTATCAACACCACCATCAAAGAAGAAAGTTACATGGGCATATTTTTCAGTTTCTGCAATTCTTAATTGAGTTAAACCGTGTTCTGAAACGATATCACCATAAAGGTTAGTTAATTTAACTTGAGGGAAAGCAACTAGACCCTTTACTGAATCAGCATACTTCATCATTGATACAAAGAAAATATTCTTTGGTGCGTGTGTTACATCAAGTTTTGGATCATTTTCATTCTTAACTAATGAAGCACAAGCTTCTGGGTTAGAGAAAGCAGTTGCAATTTGAATAGCTCTGTCTGGACGGAAGTTTGCGAATATAATTGAATCATTGTCTTCAATTTGACCAGCCTCATCTACAATAAATGGAACCATAAATTCATCAGTTACATTATTTTTATAACTAGCCTCAATTCCTTCTTTATAAGAAGAATAAACTTCTGCAGCCTTAATAGTCATCGCATCATAGCTCTTTTGAATACGATTCCAGTTCTTATCTCTATCCATTGCATAATATCTTCCTGCTACTGTTGCAACACTGATATTTTCTTGTACTGCAATCTTATCTAAGAAAGACATAGCACTTGTAGGTGGTACATCTCTACCATCTAGGAATGCATGATAATATACCTTATCAAATCCGTTTTGTTTACAAACTTCTGCAATAGCTTTAATGTGGTTAACATGAGAGTGTACTCCACCTTCACTAGCTAAACCAAAGATATGAATCTTTGAATTGTTCTTCTTTGCATTGTCGATTGCAGCTAAAATAGCTTCATTATGATTGAATTCACCATCTTCAATAGACTTATTAATTCTAGTAAGAGATTGATAAACAATTCTTCCAGCACCTAGATTCATATGTCCTACTTCAGAATTACCCATTTGAGTTTCAGGTAATCCTACTGCATTTCCTGATGCATTGATAAATGAGTGAGGGTAATGTGCCCAAAGTCTGTCAATATTTGGTCTTTTTGCAAGACTTACGGCATTAGTGCTAGTAGGTGCATCAATACCAAATCCATCCATAATAATTAATACAACTGGTTTTTTCATAAAATTTTTAACTCCTTATTTTATTCTATCGTATTTATGTATAAAGTGTAAGGCTTTTCTAGTAGCTCTACCTATCCATTTAAGTTCAGCTGACATAGCTTCAGGGTAAATATCTTCATTTCCCCATTTATGAGTATTTTCCCACATGCCATGTTTAGCACGAGAATCAATTAAACAATCTAAAGATTCATTAAATAACTTCTCTTCTTCACTAGACAAATCACAATCTTCAAGTATTTCAAGTATTTCAAAATAATCTTGACTTGGGTTTGCATTCTTTAAGAACTTAGCTAGTAATTCATTATACTTTGATTCAAGGCTTCCAAACTCATCCTTAAATTCTTCTTTTAATAGTATAGCTTGTAAAAATAATTTATATTGCTCTAAAGTAAAATAATCATATGATGTTTGATTTAGGAAAATATTCAAATTTCTTTTAGCTAAATCAAGCGCATTCTTATAATACTTACTAGATTTATCACAAAATAAAATAATATATCCTAAGATACCAAATAATAATTCATTATCATCTTCACCCTTAAAACGTAAGGCACAAGCAAATTTATCATTAATTTTCTCTTGTATACTATATCTTGATCTTTTTGATAAATATTTCATAGCCCCTTCAATAAGTTCTTTAGAAATATCATCATGATTTATATCAATTACATTAGCTTCTTTAAACATCTTTAATGCTTGATAAGTTTGATAAACTGTTGAATTAGGATTAACATTATCAAAATCAAGTGCATGTCCAAATCCACCATCTTCATTTACATATAAATAAAGACTAGTTTCTAAAAATGTAGGATCTTTTAATTCATCAAATTCATAATTAAAAAGTGCTACATCACAATCTAGTGCTCTATTATACATTCCATCTTGGATTTCGCTTAAAGCTTCTTTTTTTAAATACTTCAATTTTCATCACCTTAAGTATTATAGTAAATTTTTACTTAATTTTAAAGTAAAATAATATTATTATGATATAATTTAGGTGGTGATATTATGAACTCTTACTATATTAATTATAAATTTAATAAAATGTGTCTAGAAACTCTAGATGATAAATATAAAAATACAATAAATTTAAATAATGAATCTTATATATATTTATATGCAAATTTAATTGAAATATCAAAGTTTTTTGAACTATATCATCCTTTTAAAGACTCTATATCACTATATAATCTATTTAATAGTAATCCTGATAAAATGATTCATAGTTTAATTAATTACATTAAAACTCATGGATACAATCCAAATGATATATTACTTTTATATTCAATATGTGCTTATATCGTAATTAAAAATTCAAGTTTCTTTAATACATTAGGTCTTAATGATGATAAAATGTATGCAAGTTACAAGCCATATTTCAAATTATTTCCTGAAAGTCAAAGATTTAATCTCTATATTTTAGACACTTTAGATACTGTTTTGAAAGATGACTATAATATATTAGAATCAAAAACTTATTTAAACCTAGCACTTGATAAATATAATTTATATTTAAGACATCCTCATTTAGTTAAATTTAAGTATAATTCACTTAGTATTTTTAAGAAAAATAAAAATTTTAAGCTTAGAAACAAAGCGTTAAAGTTAATAAAAAAAGATGAAATCAACGAAAATTTAGATATGTTATTATTTGAATATAAGGAACTAATAAATCACGTTAATAATAGTTTATATTTTTCTAAAGAAGAAAAATTAATAAATTTCATAAAAAATAAGATGGGACTATAGCTAGTCCCATTTATTAATTTTGATTATCTTTTACGCCTTTGATAGCTTTCTTAACATTCTTAACATAAATATCATCTAAGTCAGACTCTAAAGAAATTCTTTCAAGTATAATCTTAACAATACCTTCAAGTTCACTACCTTCTGAATAATCAGCCTGAGTTAAGAAACTAGCTCTACCATCAAGTAATAGATCACTTGCTTTATCTATTTTACCTCTTTGGTATAACGCAATAGCTTTACCACCTTTTTCTGATACCATCTTAAAGCATGGAACATCAGTTAATCCATCACCCATATAGATCATATTTTTGAATTCACAATGTCTATCTTGATGTAATTTATTATTTAAGTCCAAGTCATTAGTAATATCTAATACACCTTTTGAAATTCTATGAATATATTGGGTCTTTAAAGTATAGTTAACACTATTCTTAGGCCAGTCAGCAACACCATTCTCATCATAATGGAATTCACATCCATAAATTTCTTTGAATTCATGTGCAATAGGAGAACCTTCAATTATCTCTCTAATACCACTTGATAAAACGTAATGTTCAATATTTAAGCCAATTGAATCACCAAATTCATTAATTCTTTTAAACCAAGTTGTAACACCTTTATAAAGCTTCATTGATTTAGCACAGTTTCTTAAATATTCTTTAGTAACCTTAATGTCTTTTTCTTTTGCAAGTTTAAGCATTAAATACATATATGATAAGATACGTTCCATATGGTCTTTATTTGCAATTTCATTTGTCATTCCCCAAAACTCAGCTGGAGTAAGTCCTAATGATGGAATAAAGTCATATTCTTGCATGTCTCTATCACATAGAGTTTTATCGAAATCATACATTAAACAAACAGTAACTTTCTTTTTTGCCATTTTAATCTTTCCTTTCATCATCTGAAGATAATATTGCAAGGAATGCCTCAGGCGGTACTTCAACATTACCAAATTGCTTCATTCTCTTCTTTCCTTCTTTTTGCTTTTCTAATAATTTTTTCTTTCTAGAGATATCTCCACCGTAACATTTTGCAAGTACATCTTTTCTTACAGCTTTAATATCTGATCTAGCAATAACTTTGTGTCCAATTACAGCTTGAACTGGTATTTCAAATTGATGACGTGGTATTAAAGTTTTAAGCTTTTCTACCATTTGTTTACCTCTTTCGTAAGCAAAATCTTTGTGTACGATACAAGATAGAGCATCAATTATATCCTTATTTAGCATTATATCCATCTTAACTAGTTTAGATTCTTTATAATCACCAATTTCATAATCAAGTGAAGCATAACCTCTAGTTTGACTCTTTAATTTATCAAAGAAATTATAAACTATTTCAAGTAATGGCATTTCATAATGAATTATAGCACGAGTTTCTTCTACATACTTTAAATCCACAAATGTACCACGCTTAGATTGACATAAATCCATAACAGAACCAACATATTCACTTGGTACCATTATAGTTGCGTTAACATATGGTTCTTCTATTTTAGATATATAAGAAGGATCAGGTAATTCACTAGGATTATCCAAAATTTTAACAGTACCATCAGTTAAAGTTACATGATATTCTACTGATGGAGCTGTTGCGATAACATCAATGCCGAATTCTCTAATAATTCTTTCTTCAATTATATCCATATGAAGAAGTCCTAAGAATCCAATTCTAAATCCAAAACCTAAAGCTTGAGAACTTTCAGCTTCAAATACAAGTGATGCATCTTCAAGTTTTAATTTCTCAAGTGCATCTTTAAGTTCAGGATACTTTTTAGAGTCAATTGGATACATACCACAATAAACCATTGGGTTCATCTTTTTATAACCTTCAAGTGGCATTAAAGCTGGATTATCTTTTAGCGTGATTGTATCACCAACTCTAACAGTATCAATATTTTTAATTGAAGCTGTTAAATATCCTACTTCTCCTGCAACTAAATAATCTCTTGACACTTCTTTAGGTGTTCTAACCCCAAGCTCTACAACTTGATAATCACATTTAGAAGCCATAAGATGAATTACATCTCCGACTTTAATCATACCATCTACTACTCTAAATAATAGAACAACACCTCTAAATGGATCATATGCACTATCAAATATTAAACATTTAAGTGGTGCAAATGGATCTCCTGATGGTGCAGGTACAAATGATACAATTTGTTCAAGAATCTCAGGAACTCCAAGGCCTGTTTTTGCAGAACCTAGTACACAATCATCACAAGGAAGACCGATTACATTTTCAATTTCTTCCTTAGCTTCTTCAGGACGAGCTGATTGTAAATCAATTTTATTAATATATGGTAATACCATTAGATTATTATCAAGAGCTAAATATACATTAGCCAATGTTTGGGCTTGAATTCCTTGTGTAGCATCTACAACAAGTATTGCCCCCTCGCATGCAGCAAGTGAACGAGATACTTCATATGTAAAGTCAACGTGACCTGGAGTATCAATTAAATTAAAAATATATTCATTACCATCTTTAGCTTTATAATTAAGTGCAACAGCATTAAGCTTAATAGTAATACCTCTTTCACGTTCTAATTCCATAGAGTCAAGAATTTGATCTTTCATCTCTCTTTTAGATACAGAATTACATATTTCAAGTATTCTATCAGCTAGTGTAGATTTACCATGGTCGATATGGGCAATAATTGAGAAATTTCTAATTTGACTTTGACGTCTTAGAATTTCTAGTTTTTCTTCATTTGTCATATAAACCTCCATTTTAATTTAGCACTATATATTATACAAAAAATTATATTATTTTACAAATGCTAAAAAATTAGAGATTAGAACATTTAATATTAACTTTTATAAGTTCATTTTCGGTGCTTTTAAAAAATAATAATTAATTAATCATCTACAAACTTAGAGTTTCTTTAACCTTATTATCTGACAATTGCTTCAAAACTCTAAAGTTTATAGTGGGATTGTGAAATTTATTAATTATGATATCAATATTATCATAAATGAACTCCATAAAGACTCTATTAAGTAATTCAAATATGTATTTACTATTCCAATCTCCTTTATATTCTATTAATTTATTATATTCTTTATGAATATGTTCTAATGTCATTAAAGATATTATTTTATGTTCCATTTCGTGTTCTAATTTTTCTTCACTATTATTAATACGACTATGTTTTTTATTATTAGTAAAATCTTCAGTTAAAACTTTAGCCCAGGTTGTTCTTCCGTATTTATTTATAAATTCATAGTTTTTAATAACTATACCTTCTCCAAGTCCTTCTGTAATTAAATAAGAACCTGTCTTATTAAGTAATGCTTTTATATCATCTATAGTAGGACTTTCTAGTTTTGCAATTAATGGTATATAATTAATGTTTTTATATTTATTAAATTCTTTAGAATATATATCATAATTAATATATTTATTATTTTCTGTATCATAAACATCAAATATATAGAATTTCTTCCATGCATCTTCTTTGTATTTTTTAATAGTATGTGGTACTAACCATTCACCATAAATAATGTAAGTAGGGTGTTTTGTTAAATAATTAAATAAATCATTATATACTTCTTGATTAGCTGTAATACTATTTAAGAAATTAGCATTGTCTTCTTCTTTAGTTAACTCTCTTTTTCTAGAACCAAACTTTAAATTCTTTAAATCATCAGATAGATAAATTAATCCATTTGTACCATCAATTTTATATGATAAATAACATGTACCACTTAATATACCTTCCACCTCAGTTGATCCTAATTTTTCAATGTGTTGATAAGCTTTAAAATTCATAATTTTCTCCTTTGCTAGCTTATGATAGACTTAAAATAAAAAAAGGGTGACAAGAATACGTATCACTTGAACTTTCATTCAAGTTAATTTAAAAACACGTATCCTTATCACGCCCTATAGTTTTGGTTTTACAAAAGTCTATTATTAAATTTAATGAACCATTTTGTAATTGATAAGTACGAACAAAACTGCTACTAGTTCATTGATTAAATTGTACCAAAAAGAGTTATCATTTAAAAGAAGAAAATGTAATAATTATATATTTTTCTAAAAATAAAAAAAGAGATTGCTCTCTTAATTAAAATTAACTATATAGCTAATAAGCCATGTTCTGTACTATTTCTAGTGATAATCATCTATCTACGGACTAGCCGTCTTGTTTCTAGCTTCAATTCGCCGAAACAAACTCTCCTACCAAATTTGGATTTCTAGCTTGAGGGGCTTACCTCGTTTCACTTCTTCATTTCTAAAGAATTCGTCACTGTGGCGCGTTTGTTATAAAACCATGGAAAATCTTTAGGTCTTATAATTGCCGTTACCTTATTCAGGTACCCAGCCTTATTTATTGGACTGGCACAAACACTACAATCATCTCAGATTGTGCTAGCATGGACTTTCCTAACATTTCTGCTCGATTATCCCACTATATAGCATAACAATTGTATTAAAATTTGAGTCAAATGTCAATAAACAAAACAAAAATGGCGGATTAAACCGCCATAATTATTTATTTATGAGAAGCATCAGCTAGTGCATCTTTTCTAGATAAGTCAACACCCTTATCAGAAATCTTAATTACCTTAACTAAGATAGTATCACCAACAGATACTACATCTTCACACTTGTTAACTCTTTCATTTGAAAGACGTGAAATGTGACATAATCCGCTAGCACCTGGCCAAAGTTCTACGAATACACCATAAGATTCAATTCTCTTTACAGTACCTTGATAAACTTTGTTAAGTTCGATTTCTCTTGTTAAATCTTGGATTTCCTTAATAGTAGAATCAACATACTTCATATCTGAATGCATTACAAATACTCTACCATCTTGTTCAATGTCAATCTTAACATCATTATTTCTTGCAATAATTTCGTTAATAACTTTTCCACCTGAACCGATAACGTCCTTAATCTTATCTGGATTAATCTTAATAGTCTTAACCTTTGGAGCATACTTGCTTAATTCTGGTCTAACCTTATCAATTGTCTTTGACATATGATCAAGAATTTCAAGACGACCATGTTTAGCTTGTTCCAAAGCTTCTTTTAAGATTTGATAAGAAATACCACGAATCTTAATATCCATTTGTAAAGCAGTGATACCATAAGTAGTACCAGCCACCTTAAAGTCCATATCTCCTAGGTGATCTTCTAAACCTTGAATATCAGTTAAGATAGTATAGTCATCACCATAAGTAATTAGACCCATTGCAATTCCTGCAACTGGAGCTTTAATAGGTACACCTGCAGCCATTAAAGATAGAGTTCCTGAACAAATAGACGCTTGGCTTGATGATCCATTAGATTCTAAAATATCAGATACTTGTCTAATTGTATATGGGAATTCATCTTCAGATGGAATGATATAAGACAAAGCTCTTCCAGCTAAATGTCCATGACCAATTTCTCTTCTACCAGGAGCACCATATCTTCCTGTTTCACCTACTGAATATTGAGGGAAATTATATTGGAAAATAAAGCGTTCTCTATGTGTTCCGTCTAATCCTTCAATTTCTTGAGCATCAGCTAAGCTTGAAAGTGTAGTTACACCTAAAGATTGAGTTTGTCCACGAGTAAATAATGCTGAACCATGAGTACGAGGTAGGACATCAACACTTGAAGATAGAGGTCTGATTTCATCAGTCTTTCTACCATCTGGTCTAATCTTTTCAACAGCAATCATCTTTCTTACTTCAGTATATAAAATATCATCTAAAGTATGTTGAACTTGAGCAAGATATGATTTCTTTGCTTCAGTATCTTCTACTGTAATATCTCCTAACTTTTTAGTGAATACCTTTTCACCAAAGTAGTCTAAAGCTTTCTTATTATTTAAATCGATAGCCTTATAACGTTCAAGCTTATCTTCAATACGAATAGCCTTAACTAAATCAGCTTCAATATAATCCTTTACAGCTTTATCAATTTCTTTGTCAACAACAAATAGTAATGGTTCAACTTTTTCTTGACCACATTCAGCTTGAATTTGTTTTTGGAAGTCACAAAGTTTAATAATTTCTTGGTGTCCAAATACTAATGCATTCCACATTTCATCTTCAGATACGAAATCAGAACCTGATTCAACCATGTTAATTGCATCACGAGTACCTGCAACAGTTAAATCAATTCTATTACCTTGTGCTAATTGTTCCTTAGTAGGGTTAATTACATATTCTCCATTAATGTATCCAACCTTAACACCTGCGATAGGTCCTTCAAATGGAATATCAGAAATAGAAAGGGCAATTGATGAACCAAGCATTGCAGCCATTTCAGGTGAGCAATCTGGATCATAAGAAAGTACAGTATTTACAATTTGTACTTCATCAGAAAAACCTTCAGCAAATAATGGTCTGATAGGTCTATCAATTAATCTAGCAGTTAAAGTTTCATGTTCAGTAGCTTTACCTTCTCTTCTTAAATATCCACCTGGAATAATACCTGATGCATATAACTTTTCTTGGTATAATACCATTAATGGAAAAAAGTCTTGAACAGTTTCACTTGCTTTTGAGCATACTGCAGTTAATACTACAGTATCTCCATATTTAACTAAACAAGAACCGTTAGCTTGTTTAGCTACTTCTCCGATTTCGACTACAAGAGGTCTTCCACCCCAATTGTACTCAAATCTTTTAATTTCAGCCATAAAGTATCTCCTTTATATTAATTTTATTATCTTTTTATATCAACATTTATATTCTATCATAAATTTAATTTAAATTAAACTAAAAGATAAAAAGAATACATTATTAAAATATGTGAATTTTAAATATAATTATTCTAAATTCGACAAATCAACCTTATATATCATATCTTTTAATTCATCTTTTTTAATAAACATTATCATATATATTGGTAAATATACTTTCTTATCGTCAATCGAGATGTTTTCATTTGATAGTATATATGCTTTGCTTATATTGTATTCCTTACTATCTAAAACATTATTTAAAGCGCTATGCTTTTGATAATTTTTGCCAGATTTAATCTCTAAAGGAATTACTTCTCCTTTATTTTCAATTAAAAAATCTAATTCTCCAATTTTATTACTCTTGAAATAATACAAATCAAAACCCTTAGAAGTTAATTCCTGAGCAATTGCATTTTCATATATAGATCCAAAATTAATATCTTTTTCTTTATTCAAGATTTTAATTTGTAAATTATTATCCATATATTCACTCGCAAGTAAGCCTACATCGGATGAAAATAATTTAAATAAATTTCTAGATTTACTTAAGATAAGAGGAGTCTTAGGTTCATCAGCACAATAACAAGGTAATGCTACTCCAGCATCCTTAAGCCAAATAAAACTATTCTCATATCTTGAAAATTTCAAATTTTCATTTAGGTTTTTCATAATAAATCTTTTATTTTGATTATTTAGTTCACTAGGAATTAAATCAAATATTTCTTTTATATATAATTTATTATTTAAATCATATTTTGAAATATCTTCTCTATACAAGTTGCAAATCATTTCTTGTTCAAGCACTACATCTTTCAAATTATTTGTTTCTAAATATTTTTTAACAACAGAAGGCATCCCACCAACAATTAAATACAAATGAAACATATCTATTAATTTATCATGAATAACATCATCTACTTTAGTTAAATTATCAAAATTAAACTTAAGTTTTTCTAAAACTGTATTATTCAATCCATTAGCTAACAAAAATTCCTCAAAATCTAACGGATACATTTGTATAATTTCTAAATAACCAACAGGTATTGATTTAATATCTTTTAATTCAGTACCTAATAGAGATCCTGATAGAACGTATTTATAACTTCCATCTTCAACTAAAAACTTAATTGCAGTGATAATATTAGATGAACATTGAACCTCATCTAAAAATATAACTGTTTTTCCTTTAACGAACTTTTTATTAGATAATGCAGACAATCTAAATAGCAAATCTTTACTTGTTTTCGAGTTTTCAATGGTGTCTTTTATTTGTTCATTTTCAAATAAATTGAATTCAATATAATTTTCTTCTTCTATAGTTTCTTTCAAAAATTCTCTAATAATATATGTCTTACCAACTTGTCTAGCACCAGTAATTAATAAAGCTTTATTGCTTTTATTATACCATTCATTAAGTTTAGTTGTTATTTTTCTATACATACCATCACCTCTTATATTTTAATTGTAATTTAAATTGTCCGTTTTTACAACACTAATTAGGCTTATTTTGTCCGTTTTTACAACATTTTTAGTACCTATTTTGTCCGTTTTTACAAAAAATGAATCTTTTATGAAATAATTTAAATTTAAATTGACACAAAAAAAGAATCCACTACACTAGTGAATTCTAATTTTTTTTGATTTATTACTTACGTAATCCTAGAGAAGCGATTAACTTAGCATAAGCTTCAGCATCAGTCTTCTTTAAGTACTTTAATAAGCTTTGTCTTTGAGCAACCTTTGCAACTAAGCTTCTCTTAGCTGAGAAGTCATGAATGTTTGTCTTGTTGTGTTCATTTAAAGCTTGGATTTCAGCAGTTAAAATAGCACATTGAACTTGAACAGAACCTGTGTCCTTTGCATCCTTACCATACTTTTCAACGATTTGCTTCTTTTCGATAGCACTTAACATAATTTTTTCCTCCGTATTTATAAATATTAGCGATAAACCTGGAATAAGATAAGAGGTTTTCTACATTCTAAGTTTACGTCCGTTAATTATTATATATTATTCAAAGCTCTTATGCAATAGAAAAATAAATTATTTTATTAGTGATAGACAATATTTTTTATTATCGTTTAATACTTCTTTTAATTCATCTAAACTAGCAAACTTTTTTTCATCTCTAATAAACTTTAAGAATGAAACTTTTATATTTTTAGAGTAAATATCCTCACTAAAATCAAAAATATGAGCCTCCAGACGTCTAGATACATTTCCTACAGTTGGATTAGTTCCAATGTTAATCATTGAATAATATTTATTGTTATCAATTGTAACATATCCAAAATAAACACCATTTTTAGGAAACAAATAATCATTTTGTTCTATATTTGCTGTCCTAAAGCCAATTGTTCTTCCTAATTTATTACCTTGTACAACCACACCTTTAACAGTGTAATCATGACCTAATAAAATATTAGCCCTTGATACACTGCCTGCTTTTATAAGTCTTCTAACTTCAGTTGAAGAAACACGTTTGTTATATAACTTATAATCAGATACTATATCTAAATTAAATATCTTTAAATCATCAACAGTTCCTTCTTTTTTAACACCAAATGTATAATCAATCCCACAAATAACATTTATAACTTTATTTATTTTTAAGAAATGAATAAATTCATCTTTTCTTGCATCAAGTAATTCCTTAGATGTTTTTAAAACAATTAAATAATCAAGTTTGTCACTTAAATATTCTTCCTTGTCACTAATTGTATCAAGATATAAAAACTTTTCATTTTTAAGTATTTCTAATGGATGAGGATAAAAAGTAAGTAAAGCTTTCTTTGTATTATATTTTAACAAGTTCTTAAGTAATTCTTGATGTCCTCTATGAAAACCATCAAAGTTTCCTAACATTACTGATAAATTGGCATTATTAAATACTTCATTCAAATTATTAATAAAAATAGTTTCCATTAAATAAACGCCTCAAACTTATATTTATATTTTTCTTTTGTAATATTATATATTGCAATTTCTTCATTATTAACGCAGGCAACAAAAGGTGTATCAATTTTCACATTACGCTCGTCAAGCGCAATACCATTTTTTATCATTTTTTCTAAATATGGTTTAAATTCTACACGAGGTAAATATTCAAAAGCTTTAGATATTGTCATTAAATCGGATTCTTCAATCTCATCTATTTTTTTAGAATCTTTAATATTAAATACTCCACTTTCTAATCTTCTTAAATTGTACATGTTTGCGTCAGCCTCTAACAAATTAGCTAAATCTCTTACAAAACTTCTGACATAGAAACCTTTAGACACTTTAAGTAAAATAGAAACATAAAATCTATTATTCTTCTTTTCTAGTTCAGATACAACCTTAATATCAAATATCTTAACATCTCTCTCTTTTAGTTCAAATTCTTTACCAGAACGTGCTAAATCATATGCACGTTTTCCGTTAACCTTTAATGCTGAATACTTAGGAGGTAATTGTTTATCCTTAGTTTTTAATACATCTATAGCTTTATTAATATCATCTAATGCAATTTCTTTATAAGATTCACTTAATACCTTACCACAAGGATCAATTGTATCATAACTTATTCCAAACTCTACCTCACACAAATATGTCTTACTTTTTTCTTCTAACATATTTAAAGTCTTACATGCCCTACCTAGAGATACCACAAGTACTCCTGTAGCGTTAGGATCTAAAGTACCAGTATGTCCAACATGTGATATATGAAATTTATGCTTAATTTTGTTACAAACATCAAACGATGTATAACCTTTTTCTTTATCAATAATTAAAAATCCATCCATAATTTACCTCAAAAAAAATAAACTGAAAATATTTCAGTTTATTTTATCATAAATTATTAAATTACTCTCTAACTTTTTTCTTTAATTTTAACAATTCTAATAAATTGTAAATAAAATATATAGAAATAAGTAATAATATTACCATTATAACAAAATTTATAGTATCAAAACCATTACCCTTATTCAAAGTTTTAAAGAAAACTTTTGCATAATAAGAAAATGGGATTAAGCTAGCTAAAGATGTACCAATATATAATGAAGCTTTAGAATCGCTTCCATTTTTCTTATATACAACTAGATTATAAACAAGACATAAAGTTAGAGCTAATGATGCATAAAATAAGAATAAATATTGTTCATTTAAATAGATACTCTTTCCATATCCATCACTATCAAAATAACCATTATTTAATGATTTAGCAAAGTCTACAATAAGTACTATTAATAATACCAATGTAGATAATGAGGATAATACAAGATTGAAAATTCTATTCTTCATTCTTTACTTCCTCCTTAGTCTTTGGTTCTAATAGAAAACTATAATATAGTCCAATTATAACCATTATTATTGTACATAAAATTATATTTGGAATTGAATAAGCTCCGTTATATACCCATGAATATAGGTGAGTGTTGTTTGCAACACCAGAAAAACTAGATGATCCATCTCCAAGCCAGAAGAATATTCCTGATAATACATGAGATAAATACTTTAAGAATCCTCCAAGTACTGAACCTATGATTAAATAAGTAGCTTTCATACCCTTGCTTGAAGCTGACTTAAATGGTTTTGAGAAAATTCCTGCAAAACCTACTAAAGTATATGCAAGTACATAATCTAGCATAATTTGGAAGAATGGTCCCATTGCTTGCATAAACGCACTATCAAAACTAGAGCCTTGGATAACATAGATTCCTGATAACATTTGTAATAGTGATACAATTAAACCACATATTACTCCTGATAAGAATCCTCTTCTATAAGAAATAATTAATACTGGTACCATCGCTATACCGATCGAACCACCGGATGCGAATAAGCCTTTGAATAGTCCTGATTGTACCATATCAAGGACTAGTGCAATACTTGCAAAAATTGCAATTTCGATTGCGACATTTAATTTATTGTTTTTCATGTTTTTCCTTTCTATATAATAAAAACTCTAAAAGGTATAGTTTTTAGAGTTTACATTATGAAATATAAAAAAGAAAAAACATATACCTACGCTAGCATTACCTAGATCAGGTTAAAGGGTCGATGATACTTCATCCTCTCAGCCATCTATTTAGCTCCCCTATGGTTTTATTATATGATTAAATTATAATAGTTTTTATAATTTTAATCAACATTATTTTCATTATCAGCCTTAGATAATATAAATAACGCCTTATCGTTTATAGTTATTAATCCTTCGTCTTGAATTAATTGATTAGAGATTGTATATGCAGTATTATCAATCTTTAAATTAAAATTATCTAAATTATATTTAAATCCTTTAAGAGATATTAATAAATCATTAGAAAGAGAAAATACCGAGAAGAATTTATAGTCCTTAAAATCATTCTTACGAATCTTAAAACTTTCATCTTTTCTAAATATTAATGAATTATTATCTATAATTTTTAGATCTTTAAATTTTAAAAGTAATCCTAAAATTGATAAAAAATGTTCAATTCTATTTCCTTTAATGCCACCAAATATAGTTACATCATCTGTTAACTCATAAGCCTTATTTAAGGCAAACAAGGTATCAGTATCATCTTTAATTGGATTAAGTTTAATAACTTCTTTTGAATTAGTACTAATTGATAAAAATTCATACTCATTAACACTATCAAAATCTCCAACTGCTAAATCAAGCTTAATATTGCTCTTTATTGCATTTAAAGCACCTCTATCAACGCCTATAGTGTAGTAGTTATCAAGAGTGAAAGAGTTCAAATCTACATCAAATAAAATAATTGCAACTTTCATTATTTAAGTGTTACAACGGTACAACCGTTTAAACCTTCTCCTTCACCACCAAAACGTGTTGATTTAACATGCTTATTCATCTTTAATGCTTCATATACAGCTTTTCTTACAGCACCAGTACCAAATCCATGAATAATGTAGACAGTGTCGTATTTAGCTAGCAATGCTCTATCAATAAATAAATCAATTTGAGGAGCAACGTCAACATATCTTTCTCCTCTTAAATCAAGTCTCATTGGAGTTTGTTCAGTTTGAAGAGTAACTTGAGGCTTCTTCTTAGGCTTGATTTCATCAGCCTTCTTTAAAGATTTATCATATTCAAGTTCATCTCTATTAAAAGTCATCTTAAATTGTCCTACTTGAACAACATATTTACCCTTTTTAATATCAACAACCTGTCCAACCTTAGAGTAAGAAATAACATGAACTAATTCACCAACTTTAAGTTCGTGAGTATCAAGGTTTTCTTTCTTCTTAGGCTCTAGAGTTTTAGTTTCAAATTTAACTTCTGCTAAATCTTTATCTTGAATATTATTATTTTGTTTAATTTGATCAAGTTTATTAATTAAATTAGAAGACTTTTCTTTAGCATCCTCAATAATTTGATTAGCCTCTAAATGAGCCTTGTATAACATTAATTCTCTATTTTTCTTAATATCTTCTAATTCAGCATTTAATTTCTTTCTAGTATATTCAATATCTTTTAACTTCTTCTCATATTCATTCTTAATACGAGTAACATTTTGATTTTCTTCATCAATCTTTTGAATAAGTTCTCCGGATTCACTTTGAGTTCCATCAATTAATTCTTTAGCCTCGGCTAAAATATCTTCACTTATACCTAAACGCTTTGAAATTAATAAAGCGTTAGATTGACCTGCAACACCAATAGATAAGTGATATGTAGGTGACAATGTATCAGAGTTAAATTCTACTGATGCGTTTACAATTTTATTATTGTTATATGCAAAAGCTTTTAAATCTGAATAGTGAGTTGTAGATACAACTTTAGCACCAATCTTAGTTAATTTATTAATAATTGCAATGGCTAAACTTGCACCTTCTTTAGGGTCAGTACCACTACCAACTTCATCAAGTAAAATAAGTGACTTATCATCAGCTAATTCTAAGATACGAGCTATACGAGACATATGAGATGAGAATGTAGATAGGTTTTGTTCAATAGATTGTTCGTCACCAATATCAGCTAAAATATTATTTGACATTGCAACTTCACTAGATTCTTTACAAGGAATAAATAAACCAGATAAAGCCATTAATGAAATTAAACCAACTAACTTTATTACAACAGTTTTACCACCAGTATTAGGACCAGTAATGATAATTGTTGAATACTTTTTACCTAATTCTATTGAATTTCTTACAACTACTTCTTTATCAATTAAAGGATGAGCTGCATCAATTAAATTATAATATCCTTTATCATTAATAATAGGTTTTGTATATTCCCTTTCTTTTGCATAAGAGGCTTTTGCAAATATAAAATCAAGTTCTGATAAGTTTTCGAAGTCATTTGTTAATTCATCTGCATGACTTTCAACAAGTAAGGATAAACCTTTTAATACATTTTCTACTTCTTTTTTCTCATCAACTTTATATGATTCTATTTGCATATAAATATTACTAGCTTCAAGTGGTTCAATAAAGAATGTTGTACCAGATGATGACTTATCATGAATAGTACCTTTAATAACATTCTTACTATCAGCCTTAACAGGTAAACACATTCTATTGTCTCTAAGAACTATGATTGGTTCTGTTAGGTTAGAGGCATGTGATAAAAGTAGTGAATTCATATAACTTCTTAAATGGTTCTCTTCCATTTGAATTCTTTTTCTAATCTTAAATAAACTCATAGAAGCACTATCTTTAACATGATATTCTTCATCTATAGAGTTAGTAATTTCTTGACCTAACTTTTTATTATCAGATAATGATTCAATATAATTATATAAATTATCTACACAAACATTTTGGTTTTTAGCATCCTTAATATATCTAGATACTACTGTTGTTTTAGATATTAATGTAGAAATATTATATAATTCTTCACTTGATAAAACAGAACCTATTTTAGCTTTCTTAATAGATTCTTTAGAGTCTTTTAAATAATCAAGTGGAAGTTTACCCATTTTGTAAATGACGCTTACAGCTTCACTTACTAAAGTAAGACTTAAATTAAGTTCATCAATATTATTAATGGGACTTAAATTATTAATTCTTGTCTTTGTAGATTCTAAAAAAGCGTGATTAGATACACTTAATAATACCTTATCAAGTTCTAGAGTTTTTATATCATAAGACATAATAAATCCTCCTTATTTTGTATAGTTATCTATAAAATTAGCACCTTTATATTTTTCAGGTTCTTCTTTAAGTAAATCTAAATAATCTAATTGAGATAATGCATAATATAGCGTTAGGGCAACACAATTTGATAAATTTAAACTTCTTATATTATCTGTAGTAGGTATTCTAAAACAATGATCTAAATGCTCATGTAGCACATCATATGGAATACCTGTAGACTCACGTCCAAACATAAAATATATTGGAGCATCATTTCCTTTATATTTAGTAAAATCGATATCAGATGGTGCTTTATGGCCATAACGAGTAAGATAATAAATTTCAGGATTATTATTTTTTGACATAAAATCATCTAAAGTATCATAAATTTCATAATCAAGATATTCATAATAATCTAGATGTGCTCTTTTTAAGTGAGCATCATCTAGTTTGAATCCTAAAGGTCTAATTAAATGTAGTTTAGCATTAAAACCTACACATGTACGCATAATATTTCCAGTATTTTGAGGAATTTCTGGTTGAAATAGTACAACGTTAATTTGCTTATTAGTCATTTTGTTCACCAGTTAAAGAATAACTATCAGCGTCTTTAATTGAAACAGATACAATTTGTCCTGGTTTTAATTCCTCATGAGCCGCAACATAAATGCATCCATCAATATCATCTGGTGCAAAACCATATGATCTACCACGATACATAAAGTTTGCTTCATCATATGATTCAATTAAGACATCAAAATTCTTACCAATTTTTTCTCTATTTTTCTCTAAAGAAATATAGAATTGAGCCTTCATAACTCTATTATATCTATCATTCTTTACTGATTCAGGAATTTGATTTGGCATAGCTGCACCAACTGTTCCTTCTTCAGGTGAATATGTAAATGTTCCTAGACGATCAAACTTAGTTACTTTCATAAATTCAATCATATTATCTACATCTTCTTCAGTTTCACCAGGGAAACCTACCATCATAGTAGTACGGAAAATAGCTTCAGGAATTTCTCTTCTTATTTTTGCAATCAAATCTACTAAATAAGCTCTATTTCCTCTTCTCTTCATATCCTTTAAGACATGATCTTCAGAGTGTTGAAGTGGAATATCAAAATAAGGCATAATGTGAGTTGGATTATTTTTAATAAATTGAATTAGTTCATCACTTACTATTTCAGGATATAAGTAGAATAAACGAATCTTATAATTACCTTCAATCTTAACTAATTCAGAAAGTAAGTCAACTAATGCATTCTTTTTATATAAATCAAATCCATAACGTGTAGTATCTTGAGAAATAATATTTATTTCATAAGTACCTTTCTTTACCGCTGCTTCTACTTCTTCGTAGATATCTTCAATAGTACGAGACTTAAGTCTTCCACGAATTAGAGGGATAGCACAGAAAGCACAACGATTTAGACATCCATCAGATATTCTTACATATGTCATATAATCTGGTTCATCAGTAACACGATCAATAAATGATAATGTATCTGATTCTTTATAATTTGTATGAAGTAAATCATTTAGTACACGTGCGATTTCTTTATAATCATCAATCTTCATAAAGTAATCAACTTCAGGAAGTTCTGTTATAAGTTCATCTTTATATCTTTGGGCTAAACATCCCATAACGATTAATTTTTTGTTTTTAGTCTTATATTTTGCAAGTTCTAGGATAGTATTAATTGCTTCCTCTCTAGCTGATAAAATAAAGGCACAAGTATTTACCATTAATATATCAGCCTCTTGTGGAGTTGCAACAACATTTGCACCATGGTTCTTTAAAAAACCAAGTATCATTTCACTGTCTACTTGGTTTTTAGAACATCCTAGAGTTATCATATAAATATTCATATTATACTCCTTTGTATTCTTCTATATAATTTAAATTTCTTTAGAATCTAAAATTATTGTTGTAGGTCCCATATTGCAAAAACTGATTTGCATATCTGCTCCAAAAACACCAGTTTGAACTTCTAGACCATAATTTATTAATTCTTGATTAAAACTATTGTATAAATTAACAGCTTCTTCACCCTTCATTGCGTTTACAAAACTAGGTCTGTAACCACTTGATGAATCAGCATATAATGTAAATTGTGATATAGAAAGAATAGATCCTTCTACACTCTTTAAGTTCAAGTTCATCTTACCCTCTTTATCTGGAAAAACACGAAGTCCTTGAACTTTTTTAGCTACTTTTTTAACTTCATTAATAGTGTCGCCACTTTCGAATCCAACTAATAACATAAAACCATAATCAATATGAGAAATGGTTTTGCCATCAACACTACATGAAGCATTTTTTGCAACTTGAACTACTACTCTCATGATAATATACGTTCAATATTATAAACGCCCTCAATTTTCTTTAAATTAACAATTAAAGTATTTAAATCAGATACATTAGATACTAATACTTTAAGTTTAACTAAAGATTCTAAATTTTGATCGTTTTTTACATTAAGATCTGATATTGCAAAGTTTAAACTTGATAAGGTATTCATAATATTACCAATTAAATCTGTTCTTTGTTGAGCAATAATCTTTATACCTGTAGGATACTTTCTTGTAATTCCTGCTCCCCAGAATAATTCAATTTGTCTCTCAGATCCTAAGGCCGTCAAGTTTTGACAATTTACATTGTGTACTACAATACCATTTCCTTTAGTGATGAAACCAACAATCTCATCTCCAGGAATAGGAAGACAACAGTTTGCAAGTCTAATCTTAGGATTACTTAATCCTTCAACTACTACACCTGTTTCACTGGTTGCGACAAGTTTCTTATTCTTTTCAATAGATTTTTGAAGTTTTTCGTCATCTGGAATTTTACTTTCAGTTAAAGCTTTAATACGTGCTACAACTGTTTTAACTGATAACAATCCTTTACCAATTTCAAGATACATTTCCTCAACGGTATTAATTTGATTTTTAGGGAAACTAGTTTTTGCAAAATTATCATCAAAAGAGAATGTAATCTTTTGGCTTGATAATTCATTTGTTAAACTAGATTTACCTCTATCAATTAAAACATCTCTATTTTGAACATTTAAGAACGCTTTAATTTTATGTTTAGCATGGCTGGTTTTTGCAATATTAATCCAGTCTTCAGAAGGCCCAAATGAAGAATTAGATGTTTTAACAGAGATAATATCTCCGTTTTTTAATTCATAAGTTAGCGGAACTATTTTATTATTAACTGTAGCACCAACTAACTTATTACCTAGATTGGTATGAATCTTATATGCAAAATCAATTGGAGTTGAACCTTGAGGAAGTTCTATAACATCACCTGTTGGTGTATATACATAGACATTAGTATCAAGGATTTCATTCTTAATATTATCTACATAATCTTCAGCAGATACATCCTTAGTTTCTTCACTAGTCATAGTAACTAGGTCAGCATACCACTTTAATTTTTGAGCAATTTCATATTGTTCTTTTTCTTTAGAATATTTAACATTTTCTTTATATGCCCAGTGAGCAGCGATACCATATTCAGCAATCTCATCCATCTCTTTAGTTCTAATTTGAACTTCAAATGTTTGTCCATTAGGACCAATTACTGTAGTATGAAGAGATTGATACATGTTAGACTTAGGTACTGCAATGTAGTCTTTAAATCTATTAGGAATAGGTGTAAAGTGAGCATGAATGATACCTAAAACTTGATAACAAGTTTCAACTTTTTCTACAATTACTCTAATTGCATAAACGTCATATATATCTTCAAAATCTTTATTTTGAGATATCATCTTCTTATAGATAGAATAAGTATTCTTCATTCTACCTTTAATATCATATACTACCTTTGATTCATCAAGTAAATTTGAAACATTCTTAATAAGCTTATCAACTATTGAATCCTTATCATTTTCCTTATGATGTACTAAATTAGTGATTTTAGTATACATTTCAGGATCAATATATCTTAAGGATCTATCTTGTAATTCACTCTTAATATGGAACATACCTAGTTTATCAGCAATAGGCGCATATATTTCAAGAGTTTCTTTTGCAATTCTAACTTGCTTCTCACTTGCCATAGAGTCAAGTGTTCTCATATTATGCATTCTATCAGCTAATTTTACAATGACAACACGGATATCCTTAGCCATTGCGAATAACATCTTTTGATGGTTTGATACTTGAGCTTTTTCAAGTGATGAAAATTGTAACTTATTAATTTTAGTTACACCATCAACGATAGATGCAACGTCAGGATTAAATTCTTCTGCCACTTCTTCAAGAGTTGTATCAGTATCTTCTACAACATCATGAAGTAAACCAGCACAAATAGTATTAGGTCCTGCATGAAGTTCGGCAAGAATAATAGAAACTTCTAGTGGGTGAATAATATATGGCTCACCTGATTTTCTAAATTGTTTAGAATGTTTATCCTTTGCATATAAAAAAGCTTTCTCGATTAATTTCAAATCCTTCTCTTTATGAATGTAAACATTTAATTTTTCTTTCAATCTATTAAAATCTATTTTAGATTCAAAATCATTATCCATAAACTACTCATCTCCCGACAATTAAAACTTTTAAATATTATTCACCTTCATATGAAAGTAAGCTATATACATTAGTATTTAACTTTTCTTTTCCTTTTAATTCAGGTAACTCAATAACGCATGCAAATCCAACAACTTCTGCACCAAGCTTTTTACACAATTCGATACAAGCACCTGCTGTACCACCTGTTGCTAGTAAGTCATCAACAATAAGCACCTTATCACCTTTCTTAAGTGCATCTTTGTGAATACAAATAGTATCAACACCGTATTCAAGACCATATTCAGCGCTTATAGTTTCTCTTGGAAGTTTACCTGGCTTCCTAGCTGGTACAAATCCAATATTTAATTTATACGCAATAGGACATCCAAAAATGAAACCTCTAGCTTCAGGTCCTAAAATAACATTAGCTCCAACGCTTTGTGCAAATTCTGCAAACTTATCTATAACATAGCTGAATGCTTCTCCATTTTGTAGTATTGGAGTAACATCTCTAAAAATAATACCTTTCTTTGGAAAATCTACAATACTTTCAACATATTTTTCTAATTCCATATCTTAAAACCTCATTTCTTGCATATGATATAAGTATACCACAAACTAATGTAAAAAAACATATAAAGGCATTTTTTTATGTCATTAATTTATGATATTATATAAATATATAGTTTTATTTAAGGAGTGATAATTATGGAACCACTTGCATATCGTATGAGACCTAAGACTTTTGATGATTTAGTAGGTCAAGAAGCCTTAATTGGAAAAAATGGGATAATTAGAAAAATGGTTGAATCAAACAAATTAATGTCAATTATTTTATATGGTCCTCCAGGTAGTGGTAAGACTACTATTGCAAAAATTATAAAGTCAAAATATGAGTCAGATACATTTTCTTTTAATGCATCAGTAGATAATAAAAAAATATTACAGGAAATAGCTGATTCAACTAAGTTCTATCGTAATATTATTGTTATAATTGATGAAATTCATAGAATGAAAAAAGATACTCAAGATTTTCTACTTCCCTTTTTAGAAAACGGCTCTATTACTATTATTGGTCTTACAACCTCTAATCCTTACATTTCAATCAATCCAGCGATTAGATCACGTACTAGAATTTACCAACTTAAAAGTGCAACAAATGAAGATATAAAAGTACTTTTACATCGTGCTTTAAAAGATCCGATTTTCAAAAATTCAAAAATATCAGATGAAGTTTTAGATTTTGTTGCGAATAAATCCGGTGGGGAAATTAGAACTTCTTTAAACATGTTAGAAACTTTATCACTAATAGAGGGCGAAGTTAGTTTAGAGGATGCAGAAAACGCACTAGGATTAAAAGCTTTAAAGTTAGATAATAAGGACATCTACTACTACGATTTACTTTCGGCTTTACAAAAATCTATAAGAGGTTCTGATGTTGATGCAGCACTTTTATATCTTGCAAGACTTATAAAACTAGAAGATTTAGATATAATTGTAAGACGCTTATCAGTTATTTCTTATGAGGATATCGGTCTTGCAAATCCTCAAGCTTCCTTATATGTAAATGGTGCCCTTGAAACAGCTCAAAAACTAGGTTTTCCAGAAGCAAGAATTCCTCTATCATTTGCAACTATAGTTCTTGCATTGTCACCTAAATCAAATTCAAGTGAGACTGCAATTGATAAAGCATTAGCTGATGTAGAAAACTTAAATGATTTTTCGATACCAAAAAATATTTTAAATAGAGAAATTAAAGGTGATCCAAATTCCTATAAATACCCTCACGACTATGAAGGAGATATTGTATATCAAGAATATATGCCAAAAGAAATAAGAGATCACTCATACTATACTCCTAAAGAAACAGGGAAATATGAAAAAGCCGTTAAAGATTATTTAGAGTATGCAAAGAAAATCTTAAAAAAATAAAAAGCAGATTACTCTGCTTTTTTCTCTTTATCTATAATTACTCTAGGTTTTCTAGGAGCTTTCTTATGTTCAACATCCTTAGGTTTTACTAGTGCATTTTCTTCTTTTTTCTTTAAAGTATCACTTTTTTTAGAAGTGATTGTCTTATTTTGGGGTTTAGATTGTTTAGTATTCTTCTTATCTTTATTAAGAATAATCACTGGCTTAAGTAAATGAGCTGGATCAGTTGAAATTAGAACCGGAATAATAATTGGCGAACAATTAGCTTCCTTATATACTAAACGGCTAATAGCTTCTCTTACAGCTCCTTTATAATCTTGCCACTCAATACGAGTACCATTTAAGAACTTATCAGATACTTTTTCAAATACAGATACAATAGATTCACTAAATTCAGGATGTTCTGAAATATATGAAAATCCTTTTGATACAACTTGAGGTTTAGTAATAACTTCTTTTGTACGTGGATTTATATTTGCATAAACTAATATAACACCAGATTCACCAAGAAGTTCTCTATCTTTCATTACAACTCTACCAACGTCACCTGCTACATCACCATCGTTCATGATTTCACCAACTTCGGCTTGAGCTTTAATACCAGTTAAAGTACCATCTGTAAAGTTATAAATATCTCCGTTATCTGCAATAAGTAAATTATCAATATTAAAACCTACACACTTTGCAATTTGAATACATGCATATTGATGTCTATATTCACCTTGAACTGGAATAATATACTTAGGATGTAATAAATTAATCATCATCTTAAGTTCTTCTCTATCCGCATGAGATTCAGGTAATAGATTTTGTTTAAATGTTGTTACATTTGTACAAACTCTATAAATCATATCAAGAGTTCTTGCGGCCATCTTTTCAGTACCAGGATATGGATTAGTTAAAACAATTACATTATCTTTAGAATTGATATTGATAAGTCTATCTCTTCTATTTGCCATTCTTTGAAGCATATAATATGGTTCATGACGTTCACCTGTTACAATTACAACAAGATTTGCATCATCATTTTTATTAGTATCATCAATAAACTTTAAGTTTACAAGTCTATCTTCTGGTACTTTTAAATATCCCATATCCATACCAAGTTTGATTGTACGTTGAGTTTTTCTACCAAGTACTGCTATATTACGATTGAAGCTAGCTGCAATATCAATGATTTGTTGAATTCTTTGTAAATCGTTAGAAAACATTGAAAATATTAGTCTACCCTTAGCTTTTACAAAGATATTTTCAATTCTTTGTTTAAATTCTAATATTGTACCTCTACTAGACTCATAAAGTGCACCTTGAGATTCAGGAAGTAATGCAAGTACACCTTCATTTGCAGCTCTTACTAAAGCTTGGAACATTAAAGTATAATCTGCTTGATGTTGATTTTGGTCAAATGTAAAGTTTGATGTATAAATAATATTTCCATCTTTAGTATTAATAATAATACCATATGAATCATAAATATTATGAGCTGTATTAAAGAATCTTAATGAAACATCACTATTTGGCATTTTATATAAAGTTTTATTATTAACTTCAATAAAACGTAATTTAGTTATATCGATATCCTTACACTTTAAGATATCTTGTACTAATGCTAACGTGAAGTGAGATGCAAATATCTTAACATTTGGAAACTTTTGTACAAATTCATAAACAGCACCACATGCTTCTTCATGACCATGTGTCAAAAATAAACCTACTATATCTTTTTTTCTAGATTCTAAATAAGACATATCAGGTGAAATATAATCTACACCATATAATTCACTTGTAGGATATTTGATACCACAATCAAGTACAAAGATTTTAGAATCAATCTCAACAACATAAAGATTCTTACCTAGTTCTTGACATCCACCAAGTGAGACAAAATTAATTTTACTCATTCTAAATAAATCCATTCTCGAACAAAAAGCGATAAATGGATTACTCCTTTCTTATATTTATTAAGTTTTACGAATTTTATTCATAACTATAATATATAATATCATAAAACTTGGATCAATAAAAGACAAAAATAAAAGAATGCCCTAAAAGGCACTCTTAAATTTTAAATTTTTTATTTATTTAAACGTAAAATTGCTTCTTTAAGTTTATCAGAAATAGGTTTTAATTCCTCATCTGTTAAATCATGAAGATGTGGATTCATTAAGAATACTCCACCCCATTCATATTCATCCTTATACTTAGGGCATAAGTGAACATGTAGATGTTTACCAGTATCACCATACATACCATAGTTAACCTTATCTGGTCCAAACACTTCATGAATAGCTTTTGAAACTGTATTTACATCCTTAAAGAATGCATCACGTTCAGCGTCAGTTATATCAACCATTTCAGATACATGATCCTTATAAGCTACAATGCATCTTCCTTTATGGCTTTGTTCACGGAATACGTAAACGTTAGATGTTTTAAGTTCTACACAGAAATAACCAAAAGCACTATAAAGACTTGGGTTTTCATCTTTCATACAATATGCACAATTACAATCTTTCATTTTAAATCCTCCAAAATACACAAATATTATACCACTCAAGCTTGTTAAGTTAAATAACTAATTAATATATTCTTCTTCACTAGCCTTCTTATCATGCTTCTTATTTGATAAATCTACTTGTGGTAAATTAATTTCAAACTTATAAGCTAGTGTTCTAATTACTACTATAAATACTATCGTAATTATTGTAGCTAGATATAAATTTAACCCATTTAAATACATAATATAGTATAAAAGAGAAGCCATTATTGCAGCTACACAATAAATATGTTTAGAAAATATAACAGGTATTCTCATTGAAAGTAGGTCTCTAAACATTCCACCACCTGTTGCAGTTAGAGTTGCAAGAAATGTAACCATGAACCAATTAGTACTCTCTTCAAGTGCTGCATTTGCACCCATTATTACGAATACTCCAAGACCTAATGCATCAGCTATTGTTACACTTGTTTTAAACCAGTGTTTTTCAAAGAATGATAAATCTGGTATGAAATAGAATACAATAAACAAAATAAACGACGTTGAAAATGCGGCTATAAGTTCATAATTTGGTGTAACAAACAAACTTTCAGGAAATTTATTCAAAACAATATCTCTAAAAAATCCACCACCACAAGCTGTAATACATCCAAGTAATACAACGCCAAGTAAGTCCATTTTATGTCTTATTGCAACAACTACTCCAGAGTAGGCAAAAGCTATTGCACCAATAATATCTAATATTAATATAAAATTATCCATATTATTCTCTTCCCTCTAAATTATCCATAATAGATAAAGCTGTCTTAAGACCATCTAATGCAGCACTAGATATACCACCTGCATATCCTGCTCCTTCACCTATTGGATAAATCATTTTATTACTAGAAACTCTTGATGAGTCTCTTAGTATTCTAACCGGACAACTAGATCTTGTCTCAATCCCAGTTAGTACTGCATCTGGATCATTATATCCCTTCATTTTTAAATCAAATAAAGGTATTGCTTCTCTTAAAGAGTCTACAACATATTTTGGCAAACACGTATCAAATGATGCAAAAGTATAACCCATAGGATAACTTGGGTTTACACTACGGACCTTATTTGCCACCTCATGAGCTAAAAACTCTTTAACCAAATTAATAGGTGCCTTATAGTCACCAGAAATTTCAAAAGCCTTTTTCTCATAATATTCTTGGTAATCAAGACCATCTAAAATAGATGTTTTTATATAATCACTAGGCTCTACATTTACAAGTAATGCTGCATTAGAGTTTTCTAAATCTCTTGCGTAATAACTCATACCATTAGTTACAATACTATTAACCTCGCTAGTTGAAGCCATAACAGTACCACCAGGGCACATACAAAATGAATAACAAGACCTGCCACTATCTAAATGAGCTACAAGTTTATAACTAGCTGGAGGTAGTATTTTACTTGCCTTACCATATTGAATTTGATTTATTTTTTCTCTCTTATGTTCAATTCTTACACCCATAGAGAAAGCTTTAGCTTCCATCTTTATTCCACTATTATATAATTCTTTAATTGTATCACGTGCAGAGTGTCCCAAACCTAAAATTAAATGTTTAGTCTTAAGATTTAATTCATTATTACCGCTTGTATGAACTATTAATTCATTATTTTTTTCTTCAAAAGATTCAAATTTAGTATTAAAGTAGAAAGTTGCACCAAGTGACTCCATATCAAGTCTCATATTCTTAATAACTTTTCTTAAATAATCAGTACCAATATGAGCCTTAGATTCATATAAAATATCTTGTGGTGCACCATAATTTACAAATTCTTGAATTATAAATGTAAGTAATTTATCTTTAACATTAGTAGTTAATTTACCATCACTAAAAGTACCAGCTCCACCTTCACCAAATTGAATGTTAGAATTAACATTTAGTTTTTTATTATTAATAAAATCCGAAACGTCTTTAATACGTTGATCCATTTCGCTTCCACGTTCAATAATGATAGGTTTAGCATTGCACCTAGCTAAATATAGAGAAGCAAATATAGATGATGGCCCAAAACCTACAATAATTGGTCTGTCACTAAATTTATAAGTAGGGTATTCTAACTTAACTTCAACATCTTCATAAATTGAAACACCTGGTTTACCATCAAGAAGTGGATATATGAAATCATTGATATCAACTATTAAATTATAAGAAATAGTAATCTTATTTTTATGTCTTGCATCAACTGATTCCTTTGAGACATAAATATGATTAATATCTTCTTTTTTTATTTTATAAGCTTCTTCTAATAAATAAGATAATTCTAAATTTCTCTTATTTAAAGATACCTTAAAATTAGTTATTTTTATCTTCATATATCCTTTTAATCTCCTTTCCTAAAACTAGTGCACTAGAAAACGCAAACATTAAATTATATCCACCACATAAACCATTTATATCTAAAAGTTCACCTAATGCATAAATTGAATTATATTTCTTAATCTTAAAAGTATCATCTATCTCTTCTAAATCAATTCCACCCTTAGATACTTGAGCTTCTTTCATTGAATA
>CAVGEZ010000003.1:0-33464 GCA_963628445.1 uncultured Eubacteriales bacterium | reverse complement strand
TTAGATCTAAAGCCTTTAAGTATATTAATATCTTTTAAACTTGATTTAAAACCTACCAAACTTGGACTAACAGGTACCATTTTTAAATTAAGTGGTTTTAAATAATTATATGTTGAATCTATCTTACTTAAATCTATAGATGCATTAGAACCGCTCGCAAGTACTACTATATCAAACTTATTGGAATCAATATATGGTTTTGCGTCTTTAACTTCTACCTTTTTAACAGTGTAATTTAAATTAATAGTTGTCCTCTTTAAATCAGATTCTAACAAATCAACAATTGTTTGACTAGAATTACTTAATGGATACATTCTACCTTCGTTATCAAAGTAAAACATAAGCCCTAGAGATGAAAAATAATTTATAAGTTCATCCTTAGGACAATGCTTAAATAAATTATCCATAAATAATTGGTTATTATAATCATCTTTAATTGCTTTAAAGTTTGAAAAATTACATTTACCATTTCCTGAGGCTAGCACTTTTCTAGCTAAAGATTTATTACGTTCAAATATAGTAATATCTATATTAAGATTTAATCTACTTAAGTAATTTGCAAGGAAAAGAGAACTAGCTCCTCCTCCAACAATTCCAATTTTCATACAATCACCTGTTTAATTATATCAAATTATTTAGAAAATGGTAAACCATAAAAGATTTACCACCTAAATTTAAGCTAACTTTTTTATTTTTGCAACAAAGAAACCTTCGTAAAGATCACTTGGTGCAAATGTTAAAACACCATCAATATCACTTTTTAGTAAATACTTAGAATCAATATCAATACTAATAGGTTCTATAACAACATTTTTACTTAATACTGTTTTAAGAACTTCTTCATTCTCACACTTTAAAATAGAACAAGTTGAATAAACCATAGTATGTCCTGGCTTTAAAATCTCAATAGCTTTTTTAAGTAATTCTTTTTGAGTCTTACTTGAATTCTTAACTAAATCAAGAGAAAAAGATTTTAAATCACGTGGGTTATTAATATTAATTGTTCCACTTCCAGAACATGGTGCATCAAGTAATATAGTATCAAATCTAAAGAATGAGTCTAGTTTTCTTGCATCAGTTACTAGCACATTTGCTTTTGAAGCACCTTGAAGTGATAAATTATATTTAAGTCTTTCACTTCTAATCTTATTAGCTTCACAAGCCATAATATTCTTTTGATTTAAAGCCAGAGATGCTATTTGACTAGTTTTACCACCAGGAGCTGCACACATATCTAAAATATCGTTTGATTCACTTAAATCCATATAAAGAACTGGAATTTGACTAGATAAGCTTTGTAAATATACCTTGCCTTCTTTTACTATATCAAGATCTGATAAATTTACTTGTTCTTCAATTATAAAGGCATCTTTAGAAAATACTGGTTTAGAGTACTTAATATTTAAACTATTAAGCACTCCTTCTATTTCTTCTACACTACTTTTAATCTTATTTACTCTAAATGTTGATTTTCTCCTAACACTTAAGCCCTGAATAATTTCATCAGTATTATCATAATATTTAGAAATAAGACACTTTAATTCATCAAGGCTTATCATATTATAGTACCACTTTTAATAATTCTTCTTTAGTTTCTAAATCGAAAACTTTTATAGTAGTGTCTTCAATAACACCAAAAGAGTGATGCATTATAACTTTAGGAATAGATGTAGAACCTGGGTTAATATAATGAACACCATTAACTATTTCATCTTTAATAACATGAGTATGTCCGTATAAAACAACACCATCTGAAACATTAATAGGATTTTCAGGGTTATGAATATGTCCATGAGTTAGATAATAAGTTATACCATTAACTAAGATAAATCCTTCTTTTAAAATAGGGAAATTTAAAACCATTTGATCAACTTCCGCATCACAATTACCATTAACACAAAGAATACTATCTTTAATTTCATTAAGCAGAGGAATTACTTTCTTAGGATTGTATTCAAGAGGTAAATCATTTCTAGGACCATGATATAAAATATCACCAAGTAAAACTAATTTATCATAGTTTCCACTTTTAAATTCATTAACTAATAAGTTAGCGTAGTAAAAGCTACCATGAATATCAGATGCAAATAAAACCTTCATATAAACTCCTATTTAAATAAATTTTTAATATCATCTTTAGATAATTTATTAAAGAAATCATCTTCAGAAATAACTTCTTTTGTAAGCATTTGTTTCTTATTTTGAAGTTCTACTATTCTATCTTCAATAGTATCCTTATTAATTAACTTAATTACATTAACTTGTCTTTCTTGACCAATTCTATAAGCTCTATCTGTAGCTTGATTCATTGCGGCTAAATTCCACCATGGATCATAATGAATTACAGTGTCAGCACTAGTTAATGTTAAACCAGTACCACCAGCTTTTAATGAAATTAAGAATACTTTTATATCTGGAGAATTATTAAATTCATTAACAAGGGCGATTCTATCTTCAGCTTGAGTCTTACCCGTAAGTTCTAGATATTTAATACCCTTCTTATCAAGTTCTGCTTCAATGTATTCAAACATAGAAGTAAATTGAGAGAATACTAACATCTTATGATCGTCATCAATCTTTTCTTCGATAATATCAATTAACATCTCTAACTTAGAGTTCTTACATTTAACGTCATCAAGGAAAAGTCTAGGTTCACATGCAAGTTCTCTTAAGCGAGTAAGTAAACTTAATACATGAGATATTTGATAATCTTGTCCTTCAAGTTCACTTTGAGCCTCATGTAAATATTTCTCGTATAACTTACGTTCTTCAACAGACATTTCAGAATAAGCATATATTTCAATCTTCTCTTTTAAGTCAAGAACATCAGACTTTAATCTACGTAAGATAAATGGACTACTCTTTTTATTTAATTCTTGTAATAATTCCTTATCTAGGATATTATCATACATCTTTGCAAATTCTCTCTTTGACTTCATATAACCTGGTAAAATGAAATCAAAAATACTCCATAAATCCATTAATGAGTTTTCAATAGGTGTACCAGTTAATGCAAAACGAGATTCACTCTTAAGTTTCTTACAAGCTAAAGTCTTCAATGCATCAGGATTTTTAATGAATTGAGCTTCATCGACAATAATAGTCTTAAACTTCATTCCATTATATTTATCAATATCCATTCTTAAAGATTCATAAGAAGTAATAAGTACACACTTCTTGTTGTATGC
Source organism: uncultured Eubacteriales bacterium (assembly GCA_963628445.1). Classification (GTDB taxonomy): domain Bacteria; phylum Bacillota_I; class Bacilli_A; order Acholeplasmatales; family Anaeroplasmataceae; genus JAEELC01. The sequence continues at coordinate 30,276 of CAVGEZ010000003.1, read as the reverse complement.
ATCTTTAATAGCTTCTTCTGATCTAGATAATCCGTATATTACAGATACAGGGATTTGAGGAGCAAATTTCTTAAATTCCATCTCCCAGTTAAAGATTAAACTTGTAGGTGCAACAACAATTGAAGAACCTTCTTTATAGAAAGTATCTATAAGTGCAATAACTTCAAGTGTTTTACCTAATCCCATGTCATCCGCAAGTACTCCACCTAAATTGTAGCTTGATAAAATCTTAAGCCATTTAAATCCTTGAATTTGATAATCTCTTAAGTATTGTTTAATAGAATCATCAAGTTCATAATCAATATTATTATAATTAATAATATCATTACTAAACTTATCAAGTAATTGATTAGATTCAATTAAATCTTTATATCTAGAAGAAATAAAGTAAGCTTGATATAGAGGTACCTCAATATTATCAGATATATTTTCTACACCTAATTCAGTAACAAGTTTTTCAAATAATTCGGCAGTATCCTTATCAATTGAAATAATTGAACCATTATCAAGTAAAGCATAATGCTTATTATCTTTATAAGCAATTAATATATCCTTAAGCTCTTTAGAATTAAAATGCATTCCGTCAAATGTTAAGGTAATAATAGAACCAGTTAAATGGAACTTAAGTTTACTAGAATTCATCTTATAGAACTTTTGATTCTTAATAGAGTCAGAAATGTATAAGTTACCAAATTCTTTAAATAAATCTAATTTAGTATTTAAAATGTCACATATAGTATCAAAATCATTAATCTTATAACCATTAGACTTATTGAATCCTAAATTTCTAACAAGTAATTTATAGTTCTTCTTCTTTAAATAGAAAATATCATCTTTAAAGTCACCATCATACTTAAGAGATAGATTACCTTTATCATAATTTAGGTAAGTATTTATAATAATTTCTTCTCTTTCATCATTATCAAATGTAGAAATCATATTCTTATATAATGGATAGAAATTATTCATAAATATTTCTCTATTATTCTTATTTAACGCAAGTGGTTTACCATTTTCTAAGTATTTTAATAAAGTAGCTAACATTAAATCATTAGAACTTAAAACATATAAACTATCAGATTCAAATACAAATGAATTAGATTTAGTTATAACTATTCTATAATCTTTATTAGATAAAGTTAATTCATTCGCATCAAGTAATAATTTAATTTGAGGAAGTGCATACTTTACTGTTTCCTTCATTTGATAAGTACCATTATAGTAATAAATATGATTAAGTTTAGAATTAGTCATAAAGTTAAGGATTTCAAATGGTACTTCAGAATACATTAAATCAAGACGTGATAAATCATTACATTCATCAGTCTTTAAAGAATCTTTTATTAAGTAAAGCATATCAATAACTTGTCTAGATTCTTTATCAAAATATTTATATTCTAATGTATATTTTTTATTATCTTCAACTAAATCTTTCTTATTATCAAGATAGTAAAGTAATGCAGTAATATTATTAATTTCAACCTTAGAATCTCTTGCGTAAAATTCTAGTTTTAATTGAAGCTTATCATTTTTAAAATAGATAATTGGTCTTAATATATATTCAAAAACATTTCTTAAGATATTAATTTCCATCAAATCTTGCATGAACTCATCTTGTCTTGCAGTGTCAAAAAATTCTTCTTCGCTTTCTTTAGATGAAAATAAAGTATTAAGTTTATCTCTAATTAAAAAGAATAAACATATTTCATGTTCACATAATCCCTTTAGATTACAATTACAATTTCCCTTTACTTGTTTGTTAATACCATAATTAAGTTCTACTACTTCATCATTAAATACAGCCTTGCCAATAAAAGATAATGTAGGAATTTTAATAATATCAAATTCAAAATCTTCATAATTTTGATTTTGATATAACTTATATCCTTCATTTAAAGCTTTTAAGGAATCAGCATGGTTTCTAATTTCTGAAATCTCAATTTTTGACATAAATTCACCATCCAAAATTAATTAATTTTTAAAAAAATCTCAACTATAACATTTTACCATATCAAATCTATTTTTAAAATAGTTTCTAAGAAATATTAATTCAATTTTTTATCTATTTTAGTCTTACTATTATCTTAGTTATATGAATTGTAAATTAATTTTTCAAATAACTTTAACCTTGGAGATTTTGTATATATTTTGAGGTAATAAACCATAACAAATGCAAAAAATAAATACTCATTAAGCAATAACCTAATGAGTATATTAGTTATATTTTTTTAATTTCTTTAAAATACTTTTTATTATTTAAAATATCTTCTTTAGTACCAATTACACAAAGACAATCACTAGAAAAGACTTTATTATATAAAGAATAAATATTCTTAAATTCATCTAAACTTAAATCAATAACTCTTCTTCTATTTTCTTTTCTTTCTTCATAAGTGATACCAGATAAATAGATTTCAAGAGCTTTAGAACCTAATTGTTCAGGATGATAAGTCTTAGTTGCAAGATATGTTATTTTTAATTGATTGAATTCTTCTAATGTAATATGATCACTTGTTAATACTTGAGGGATGTGCTTGAATGTTTCAATAGTATTAGCTATATTAGGGTCATCATAGCTTGTCGCAACAATGCAGCTTGAAAATTCATTACTTTGACTGAATGCACCATAAGCTCCACCCTTAATACGAATAGCGTTCCATAAATAGCCATTGGATAAGTATGAATCAAGTAAACCAACAGATAAGTCAAACTTATCATCAATATGTCTTCCAAATGCTACATTACTAATATCAAGAGGAGCTATAAATGCTTCATTTAATATATTTTCACTAAATTCATAAACATGACCAAATGTAGTAGAATCACTTAAACTCATCTTAAAACTATTAATATTTTCAAAATCACTATTATAATTATCTTTAGTACAAGTTAAATGAATAATTACATCTTTAGTAAATACTTTATGATATACTGTTTCAAGTTTTTGAATAAATAAATCTTTATTATTAAGAAGTAAATCTTTTATATCTTTCAAGAAATAATAATAATCAATACCTGTAATATCATCGATTACCTTGTGAGCCTCACTAGTATAAGAAAGACATCTATTACTTGATTTTATATAAGCGTTACCTATTAGACTTTGATATTGAGATTTAATATTTCTAGATATTATATCTTTAATTCTAGATAAATTATTAAATAAAGTGTTAAATACAATACTTTCAATAATCTTATTAGCTTCATTTGCTTTTTGTACTTGATAACTAAAATCAATAACTAAATACATATCATATTTATTATTATCTAATTTAAGTTGTTTTAAATATATAGAAATACCACCAGTATATTTTAATTCATTATCTTCTATTGTTTTATAGTTAAAATCTTTAGTATCAATATTACCTAATAAATTAGTTAGTACTTTTAAGTATTGATAATCTTCCTTTGAACAACCAGTAAGCTTAAATAAATACTTTTTATAAATTATATCTTTAGTAAAGTATTCAGATAAATAAATATTTTCACCCATCAAGTCAATATTAAATTTATTAGGATTAGGATCAATATCTTCTATTGATAGTGTAGGCAAAGTATCTAGTGCTTCTTTAGTATTAGGTGTTTGTTGATAAATTTTTAAGTTTTGTGATTTTTCAACTAATATTTTTAATTCTTCATTACTGAAACTTTTTTTTAATTCTTTTAATTTATCTAAATCTTTAGATTCATCTAAAAGTATTGGTTTTAATACAACAATAGACTTATGTTTATTATTAATAATGTGTTTCAATAATAAATCATCATAATAATTAGTCTTAAGTTCTTCTCTTAATATGTCATAGTATTCTAGAGTTTTAAGATGTGCAAAAAGGTCTTTTCTATTATAAATAAAGTCAGGCATAATATCCATAAAATAATTTATACCTTTATTGGTTCCTTGATTATCTTCTCTTGAATTAAATTCATAATAATCTATAACGGATTCTAATTGGTCTTTATTAATACCATTCTTTACAATTTTAGCTAATTCCTCATCTATAATACTTTTGAATTCTTCAAACTTATCTTTATTTGCTCCATGAGCTATCAAAGATATATATGATTGTCTTAAATAATCTGATAATGAGCCATTAAAAGAAGTGGAAACTCCTTCTTGAACCATTCTTTGTTTAATAATACTATTTTCACTTGAAAATAGATATGCTGTTAACATACTTAATGCAAGTGAATCTTTAAAGCTAATGTCAGATAATCCATAATTAATGGTATAGAAAAATTCATTTTCTAAATCTTCTTCTTTAGTAACATTATATGTTTTTAAAGTATAGCTTGTCTCGTTAAATCCTTCTTCTTTTGAAATGTTTGAATCAATAGATGCAAAATCATACTTAGATAAATATTCTTTATCTAAATAATCAAGTCTTTCATCCATATCAAGGTCACCATATAAGAAAATTATTGCATTAGATGGATGATAATATTTCTTATGGAAATCAAGAAATTCTTGATAACTTAACTCACTAATATGTTTAGGGTCTCCACCTGATTCGTATCTATATGGTGTGTGAGGAAATAATGATTTTAATATTTCATGATAAAGAATTGTTTGTGGTTCACTAAATGCACCCTTCATTTCATTATATACTACACCATTAATCGATAATGGAGCGTTAATATCATCTATTTCATAATGCCAACCCTCAGTTAAGAAGATTTCTTCCTTAGTATAAATTAGTGGGTTGAATACAGCATCCAAATACACATCAGTTAAGTTTTTAAAATCTTTTAAATTACAACTTGATACAGGGAAACTTGTTCTGTCAGCCTGAGTAAATGCATTTAAATAAGTATTAACACTTGTTTTAATTAATTCATTAAATGGGTCTTTTAGTGGATACTTTTTAGAACCTGATAATACAGAATGTTCTATGATATGTGGTATACCTTTAGAATTTGAAGGTGGAGTTTTGAATGTAATGCAGAAAGCCTTATTAGGGTCATCACATTTTATTGTGATAACCCTAGTTTTTGTTTTCTTATGACTATATAAAACTGCATTAGAATCAATATCTTTTAAATATTCTTCTTTAAGTTTAATATAATTATCATTCATTAATTCACCTTATTTATGAGCTAATACCTTATCTTGGACTAAATTAATGAATTCATCAATTGTAACTGTAGTTTGTTCAGTCTTACCATACTCTCTATAAGTGATAGTGTTATTCTTAACTTCTTCATCACCTACTACAAGTTGATATGGAATCTTTGCGATTTGAGCTTCTCTAATCTTCTTACCTAGTTTTTCATCTCTGTAATCAGTTTCAAATCTAATACCAGTTCTAATGAACTTGTTAACTAACTTGTCACAGTATTCCTTATGATATTCTAGGTTAACTGGAATAATCTTAGTTTGAACTGGAGATAACCATAATGGTAATACACCCTTAGTTTCTTCTAGTAAGAAGGCAATAAATCTATCTAGAGAACCTAAAATAGCTCTATGAATTACAACAGGACGAGTTTTTCCACCTTGCTCATCAACATATGTTAAATCAAAACGTTCTGGTAATTGATAATCAAGTTGAATAGTAGATAAAGTTACATCATGACCGATTGCAGACTTAACTTGAACGTCAAGCTTAGGACCATAGAATGCAGCTTCTCCTTCAGCCTCATAATAATCAGCATTAAGTTCTTTTAATACATTTCTTAATTCATTTTGGCTCTTTTCCCATAAATCATCATTACCAAAGTACTTATCAGTATTCTTAGGGTCTCTTAATGATAAACGGAATTGATATTTTTCAAATCCAAAGTCTTTGTATACATCTAGGATTAATTGTAATACTTGTTTGAATTCAGAACCGATTTGGTCAGGACGGCAGAAAATATGAGAGTCATTTTGAGAGAAGGCTCTTGCTCTTTCAATACCAGTTAGGGCACCACTTGCCTCATAACGGAAGTCATTTGCAATTTCTGCAATTCTTACAGGTAGGTCTCTATATGAATGTAATTTAGATCTAAACATTACCATATGATGAGGACAGTTCATAGGACGTAAAACATATGCTTCATCATCAAGTTCCATTGCAGGGAACATATCATCCTTATAATGAGCCCAGTGACCAGATGTCTTATATAATTCAACATTACCTAATGATGGAGTCATTACATGTTTATAACCTAAAGCATATTCCTTATTCATTATATAATCAGAAAGTGCTCTACGAATAATAAATCCATTAGGTAAATACATAGGTAAACCTTTACCTACTAATTCATCGAACATGAATATTTGCATATCTTTACCAATTTTTCTATGGTCACGTTCTTTTCTATCTTCAATTAAAGCTAGTTGACGTTCTAAGTCTTCTTTTGTAAACCAACAAGTACCATAAATACGTGTTAATTGTTCATTCTTAGAGTCACCTCTCCAATAAGCTCCAGCGATTGATAATAGTTTAAAGTGTTGAATAACACCAGTAGACATTACGTGTGGTCCACGGCATACTTCTTTATAGTCACCTTGAGTGTAAACCTCAACTACATCACCTTCAACAGCGTCGATAAGTTCAGTTTTATATTTGTCATTTGCAAATAATTTATGAGCTTCTTCCTTACTCATAGTTTCATGAGTAATTTTTACATTAGCCTTAGATAATTGAACCATTCTCTTTTCAATCTTAGCTAAATCTTGTGGTTGAATAGGCTCCTTAAACATAATGTCATAATAGAATCCTTCTTCAATATCTGGTCCAACACCAAATTGGCTACCTGGATATAAATCATTTACTGCATTTGCAAGTAAATGAGCACAAGAGTGATTAAGAATAGCGAAAGCTTCTTTAGAATCTTTAGTAATAAATTCTAAAGTTTGGTCTTCTACAGCCTTATCAGCTAAATTTACAAGTTTACCATTTGCACGTGCTGCAACACAGTTTTTTGCAAGACTAGATGAAAGAGATTTTGCAATTTCAATATAGCTTAATCCGCTTTCAACTTCTTTAACAGATGAATCTTTTAATGTTAATTTAATCATAATATTCTCCTTACATAAAAAAAATCCTTAAAAAACATTTAAGGACGAATTATCGCGGTACCACCTTAGTTCAGTATTAAATACTGCACCTCAATTAAACTTTTAACGGAGTCTCCGGAGCATATTTCTATGTCACTTCCATGGTAGTAATCTATATACAGGGATCTAAGTAGCTCACACCAACCTACTCTCGCTTAAAATGTATATATAAATGTTATCCACTTCATAAGTTTGTAAATATTATAAGACATAATATTTTACTAGTCAATCAATTTAATTGAGAAAAAAGAGAAAAAGCTTGTTATTTATTTATAGGTGATAAAATGAAACTTCCAAGTGGAATTAAAAGGCAAACAGAAAACAATTCTAAAACTAATAATACTAAATATGAAAAAAATTTAGAAAAAGCTAATAAAGGTATAGGCCTTGAGGAAATGATAAACAATTCAAATCTATATTATCTAGATATGGAGATAGCAGTAATTCATAAAAAACCTACACCTGTTCAAATTGTTAATGTGGATTTTCCTTCCCGTAATAAAGCAGTTATAACTGAGGCATATTATAAATTGCCATCAACAACAGATTATAATGGTGTTTATAAAGGATATTATATAGACTTTGACGCTAAAGAGTGCCAAAGTCTGACATCTTTTCCTTTAACAAATGTACATCCACATCAATTCAAACATTTAAAAGATATCAAGAAACAAGGCGGAATAGGTTTCTTCATTGTTTCTTTTAATAGATATGAAGAATATTATTTACTTGAAATAGATGATTATATGAGTTTTTATAATGCATCTCTAAACGGTGAAAGAAAATCTATTCCCTATGATTTTTTTAAAAACAACTGTATAAAAGTATTTCCAAACTATAATCCTGAACTAGATTATTTGAAAGGTGTAGATATATTAATTAAACAATTAGAAAATAAATTATACTAGTTTCAACTCAGTATTAATTACCTTAATCATATCTTCTTTAATAATAGGCTTAGAAATAAAATTGTTCATTTCATTTAATAAAGCTTTATTAATATCTTTATCAAGAACATCAGCAGTAAGTGCGATAATAGGTATATTTGCATCTATTCTTTCAGATTGTCTAATATTTGTTGTAGTCTCAAAACCATCCATTAATGGCATATGAATATCCATTAATATTAAATCATAGTAGTTATTAGGACTTTCTTTAAATAAATTTAGGCATTCCAAACCATCTTGAGCAATATCTACTTTAAAATTAAAGCTTTCTAAATGAGCCTTAATAACTAAACGGTTAATATTATTGTCTTCAGCAACCAATATTCTATATTTTGAATAGTCAAATACCTTATTAGTTTTACTTTCTTTTTTCTTATTTAAAGTAGCCTTTTGGCACACTAAACTTATACTTGTAGTTGTACCAACTCCTTCTTTCGAATCAACTTTAACCTTACCATCTAACAAATCAATTAATGATTTTGCAATAGGTAAACCAAGTCCTGTTGATGGTACATTTAGAACCTTATTTTCAACTGCAAAAGGTTCAAACATTATCTTTGCAAATTCTTCACTCATACCAATACCATTGTCTTCTATTTTAAATACTATTAAGCATCTATTTGTAGAGACATCTTTATAGGTTGTATTAAGCTTAATATGACCTTTTTCTTGAGTATATTTTATAGAATTTGCAACAATATTTACTAATATTTGGACAATTTTAGTACTGTCTGAATAAAGGAATAAATGTTCAAAATTTCTTGAAATATCAAATGATAATTTCTTTTGAGTAATTTGAGGATAAAGTATAGTTTTAGTTTCATCAAGTATTTTTGATAAATCAAATTCTTGATAATTAAATTTAATATTACCTGACTCAATACTTCTAATATTTAAAATGTTATTAACAATATCAAGTAAGTATTTAGAAGAACTATCAATATTGTTTAGTGCATCGAGACATTCATTTGTATTATGATTATTTAAAGAATTTTTTGCAATATCAGTCATACCAATAATTCCGTTAAGTGGTGTTCTGATTTCATGAGATACACGGCTTAAGAAATTATTTCTCATAACAACTTCTTCTTTCATATCATCAAGTTTAGATATAAAGGTGTTTTCATCGTTTTTACTTTTAGTAATGTCATTAATGATAATACAGTTTAGTACAACTCTTTCAAACTTGATTTTTTTATTAACAATTCTAATATAGTATGTTTTATTATTTTCTTTATTTAAAATAGTTGTTTCTATAATTTCATCATCATTTTCGGATAATTTAGTCTTAAAATGGTTATAAATATCAATGTTATTAGCGTCATATATTGGTCCATTAATAATTGCATCATCACTAATTGCATAATTTTGTTCAATTTTTTTTGAAATATAATATTTTTTATGCTTCTTATCATAAAGAATTATGGCTTCATCAAGATAAGATACAAATTCATTAAACATTTGGATAGATTTTAATTCATATTTACTTTTATATATAGCAGTAATAATATTTGCAATAATACTAATTGATAGAGCTGTTATTGAAATATAAGATAATACTTTAAATCCAACACTATCTTCATTTAAATTAGTTAAGATGATTGAAATAACTAGTAGACAAGTTAATAGGAAAATATTGGTTACAGTTTTAGAAAATATTTTTTTCATAAATTAATCCTAAATAGAAAAGATGGCCTAAGCCATCTTTTTAATTAAAGCCTTCTGGTAAACTATGTTTCTTTTGAGGTTTTTCTTCTGACTTATCTTTACCTTTAAATAAGCCAAATAAACCTGATTTCTTCTTAGTTTCAACAATATCTTCTTCAATATCGTCTTCTTCTTTGTTAGTTATATCTCCAACTTTTACATCATCAGGAGTGAAAACTAAACGGTCGTTACCAGGTGCACAAGAATAAAGAGTCTTATGTACCATATCCTCAATACCTTTTTCTTTAGCTTTTAGTTCGTATCCTGTTGCGATAATTGTTACAACTAATTCATCGCCCAAATCTTTTGAAATAGTTAGACCATCAATAACTTTTAAATCTTTATCACAACAATTTCTGACTTCATTAATTACAGCTTCAACTTCAAGCATACCAACATTTTCATCACCAGCAATATTGATGATACAGTCTGTAGCACCTTCAATTGTAACCTCTAGTAAACGGGAATTAATAGCTTTTCTTGCAGCTTCTACAGCTCTATTAGGTCCTTTTGCAACACCAATACCCATTAAGGCAGCACCTTTATCACGCATAACAGTATTTACATCGGCTAAATCAATATTTTGTAATTGTGGTAAATTGATAACCTCAGCAAGACCTTGAACAGCTTGTCTTAAAACATCATCAGCTTCTCTCATTGCAGCTAAATATGAAGTATTAACATCAGAAATTTCAACTAATTTTTGGTTTGGAATAATAACTAATGTGTCAACATATCTTCTCATTTCTAAAAGACCTTGTTCTGCATTATTCTTGCATTCAATTCCTTCATGATCAAAAGGTTTAGTACAAACTCCAATAGTCAAAATACCTAATTCTTTTGCAAGACGTGCAACAACTGGAGCAGCTCCTGTACCAGTTCCACCACCCATACCTGCAACAACAAAGATCATATCAGCGCCTTCAATTTGTTCTCTAAGTGAATCTTCAGATTCCAATGCAGCATTATAACCAACTTCAGGTTTAGTACCTGCACCATGTCCCCTAGTTAACTTACCACCAATTTGAATTCTACAATCAGCGTTTGATATACGTAAATCTTGAGTATCAGTATTTACAGCATAATATTCTACACCCTTAACATCATAACTAATCATTCTGTTAATAGTTTTATTTCCACATCCACCTACACCAAAAACTTTAATGACAGGTTTCTTCTCAAATGGATCTTGTTCTTCATTAAATGTCATAAATATCCCTCCTTTAAAATATTAAAGACTATATTTATTTTATAATATAGAAAGATAAATATCAATAATTGTCAATAAAAAAATCCCTTTAGTTTCCTAAAGAGATTTCTTTTAAATTTTATTTACTATTACATTGATTCATGAATAGTACGTGAAATAACGTCATCTTGTTGTTCCTTAGTTAACTTAATGAAGTTTACAGCATAACCAGAAACACGGATTGTTAATTGTGGATACTTTTCAGGATGAGCTTGAGCATCTAATAAAGTATCTCTATTGAATACGTTTACGTTTAGATGGTATCCACCGTCAGATACATAACCATCTAACATTTTAACTAAATTATCTTCTCTTTGTGACATAATATAATATCCTCCTATAAAGTTAATTAGTCTTCTTTACCTAAAGCATTTGGTGTGATAGCGAATGTGTTAGAAATACCGTCTTTTGAGTTGTCATAGTTTAACTTAGCAACTGATTCAAGAGAGGCAAGAGCACCGTGAGTATCACGACCGTGCATTGGGTTTGCACCTGGAGCAAGAGGTTGACCAGCCTTACGACCATCTGGAGTGTTACCAGTCTTCTTACCATATACTACGTTTGAAGTAATAGTTAAGATTGACATTGTAGGCTCAGAATTTCTATAAGTGTGGTGCTTACGAATCTTGTTCATGAATGTGTCAACTAGCCAGCTAGCTAATTCGTCAGCTCTGTCATCGTTATTACCATACTTAGGGAAGTCTCCTTCAACGTTGAAGTCTGTAACAACACCTTCAGCATCTCTAACTGGAGTAACCTTAGCATACTTAATAGCTGATAAAGAGTCAGCAGCACATGATAAACCAGCAATACCTGTAGCGAAGAAACGGTGAACTTGAGAATCATGAAGACCCATTTCTAATGCTTCATATGAATACTTGTCATGCATGTAGTGAATTAGGTTTAATGTATTTACATATACATCAGCAAGCCAATCCATCATGATTTCATACTTGTGCATAACTTCTTCGAACTTTAATGGTTCATTTGAAGTGATAGGTTGGTATTCAGGTCCAACTTGAACATGCTTACCAGTTACCTTATCAAGTAATAATTCATCCTTACCACCATTGATAGCGTATAATAAGCACTTAGCTAAGTTAGCACGAGCACCGAAGAATTGCATGTCCTTACCTTCTCTCATTGAAGATACGCAGCAAGCAATACAGTAGTCATCACCCATTGTAGGTCTCATTAATTCATCTGATTCATATTGAATTGATGAAGTAGTGATTGAGATATGAGCACAATATCTCTTGAATTCAACTGGAAGTCTCTTTGACCATAAAACTGTTAGGTTTGGTTCTGGAGCTGGTCCAAGGTTTTCTAGAGTATGAAGAACACGGAATGAGTTCTTAGTAACTAATGATCTACCATCAGTTCCCATACCTGCGATTGATTCAGTTACCCAAGTTGGGTCTCCTGAGAATAATTCGTTATATGATTGGATACGTGCGAAACGAACCATACGAAGCTTCATAATGAAATGATCCATTAACTCTTGAGCTTCAGATTCAGTAATAACACCATTCTTTAAATCTCTTTCGATATAGATGTCTAAGAATGTAGAGTTTCTACCGATTGACATAGCAGCACCGTTTTGGTCCTTAACAGCACCAAGGTAACCGAAGTATAACCATTGAATAGCTTCATGAGCATTTTCAGCTGGTCTTGAAATGTCGCAACCATATTGAGCAGCCATTGCAATTAAAGCCTTTAAAGCTTTGATTTGTTCAGAGATTTCTTCTCTGTCTCTGATTCTTTCTTCAGTCATTTCACCGCAGATTAATGACTTGTCGAATTCCTTTTGTTCAATTAAGTGATTAACACCATATAGAGCAACTCTACGATAGTCACCAACGATACGACCACGACCGTATGTATCAGGTAAACCTGTTAAAATGTGAGCTGTACGAGCAGCACGCATTTCTGGAGTATATGCATCGAATACACCGTCATTATGAGTCTTACGATACTTTAAGAAGAAATTCTTAATAGTTTCATCGATTACATAACCATATTGTTCTGCAGCTTGGCAAGCCATACGGATACCACCATTTGGCATAAATGCTCTCTTTAATGGCTTATCTGTTTGAAGACCAACGATCTTTTCTAAGCTTTGGTCAATATAACCTGGCTTATGTGAGTTAACTTGGCTTGGATTGTCGATATCGCAATCTAAAACACCATTGTTTTCACGTTCTTGCTTCATTAAGTCAAGAACTTCGTTCCAAAGCTTTGTTGTAGCTTCAGTAGGTCCAGCTAAGAAACTAGCATCACCTGTATATTCAGTATAGTTTTTTTGAATGAAGTCTCTAACGTTAATTTCGTTAGTCCACTTACCTGGGATAAATCCTTCCCATGCTTTGTTCATAATAAAGTACCTCTTTCTTGTTTTATATATAAATATATAAACTATTTTGGTAATATCTTTACCATTAGTAATTATATTCTAGTTGAATTAATATTTCAAGTAAAATCACTCGATATATTTATATTATTAATTAACGAAAAAAACTCTCTAATCAATAAAGATTAAAGAGCCTCGTTATTATACTTATTATTTACAAATCTTTGAAAGCTTATCATCAAGCCAAATTTCAAGAATTTCTTCAGGTTGGAATCCAACAACACGTTCTAAAACTTCACCATCTTTAGTGATTAAAATAGTTGGAGCTTGACGAACCTCAAAACGTTGAATTAAATCGATTGTATCTCTGTCTGCTTCAATGTGAACTAACTTGCAATCAGTTCTTGAACCAACTAAACGATCAAGGATTGGCATTAAAGTAATGCAATTAGCACAAGATTCGCCAGAAACCTCAACTACACAGACACCTTTTAATACATCATCAATTTCTTTTTTGTTAAATGAATTAATAGTAAACATTATTCTTCTCCTCTTAAAATAGCCTTTGCAAACTTAACTTCTTCTTTTGTAGGTGGCTCTACCCCTTCAAGGCGATAAGGAATGCCAAGTTTTTCATATTTAACTTTACCTAAAGTATGATATGGAAGGACCTCAACCTTATCAACAGTCTTTAATGTGTCAATGAACTTCTTTAAATCTCTTAGTTCGCATTCATCTGTAGTAATACCAGGTACTAATACATGTCTAATCCACATATGCTTATCATGATCTGATAACCATTTTGCAAATGCTAAAGTATGTTCATTAGGCACACCAGTTAATTCTTTGTGCTTATCAGAATATATTTGTTTAATATCAAGCAAGAATAAATCTGCATACTTAATCAATTCTTCATGTTTTTTAACAGACTCAGGATCATCAGGGTTAAAAATATAACCACTAGTATCAACTGCTGTATGAATTCCGTTGTTATGAAATTTCTTTAATAATTCAATTGCAAAATCAATTTGTGCTAAAGGTTCACCACCAGTGATAGTTATACCACCGTCTTCTCCCCAATAGTTCTTATATCTAATTGCTTGATTATAAATATCATCAACGCTAAATTCTTGAGCTCCGGTTTGACTCCAAGTATCTGGATTATGACAATATTTACATCTTAAAGGACATCCTTTAAAGAAAATTACATATCTAATACCAGGTCCATCAACAGTACCAAATGATTCAAAAGAATGAATTAAACCAGTCATAAAGACTCCCTCTTTCTATAATAAAAATAATTATTTTCAAATTTAGTTTCTATTTTTTTAAGTGAATATAAATATGCTAAATAAGACCTTATAGTACTTGTTACAAGTAAATACTTATTATTAGAAATCCTTAGATTATAGTAATCAAAAATTTCTTTAACAAGTTGTTCTAAGGTTTTTTGAGTACTTAACTTATCAAGTATCAATTCAATTATTTGATTAATTTGTTCTAAATTAATATTAACCAAATCAGTAATGTTTTTTGTAACATAAGAATGACTTGGTACAATATAATTACCATTAAAACTCTTAAGTAAATTAAGTGAATCAATATATCCTTTTACATCATATATTAATAAGATATGTTCAGAATAAATTGTATCTCTATTTCCTATTGCATCAGCTACAAAATAAACATCATCATCTGTTTTATAACCAACCATATCATAATGATGTCCTTTAAGACGAAATGAAGTTATTCCTTTAGGTAAACTTGATAAATGTAAGATATCCTTTTGTTCATCAATATGCATTAAAGGAGTGTCAAAACACTCAAGTGGATATCCTCCATAAAGAAAACCAATATCTAATTTATCGTCACGTGCAAATGCTCGCTCAATTTGAGAAGTAATCATTTGACACTTATAAATATTCATTAAATACTTATTAGCTCCCATATGATCAGCATGCGCATGAGTATTAATTATATATTTTAAATTTAAATTATTCTCTTTTAATATTTCATATATTTGAGGACCAACTTTTGCAAAACCAGAATCGATTAGTGCACAATCTTTATCATTTAATTTATAAAGACCTATATTAGTGGTACCATCAATATAGTAAGTATTTCCTTTTAAATGATGCAATTCCATATTATTTACTCACCACAAGATATTATACATAAGTTTATAAAAAAATTAAAGTGATAAATTGAAAATACCAGTCCGTTGAGACTGGTAGTATTATTTTATAAAAATTTCTCTTTTAGCTAGTTCCGCAATTACCTCTTCATAAGGAAGTGGTTTAGAATAATAATATCCTTGAATTCTGTCGCATCCATTTTCTTTCAAGAAATCTAGATGTTCCTTTGTTTCAACACCTTCACATAAAGTTCTAACTCCAAGAGCCTTACACATATCAATAACAGATTTAACTATAAGTTTAGATTTAGTATCGAATTTACGTAAGAATTCCATATCAATCTTAATTTCATCGAAATCAAAATCTTTTAAAATATTTAAACTAGAATATCCAGATCCAAAGTCATCCATCCAAACTTCAAAGCCATTATCTTGATATTTTGATACATTCAATTTAATTAAGTCTTTATTAACCATTGTAACTGATTCAGTAATTTCAATATTTAATAAAGAATGATCAATATTATATTTTTTACATAAATCAATTGTTTGATTAAGTGGTTCTATCTTAAAGAAATCATTTCTTGATAAATTAAATGATATAGGACAAACATTATAGCCTCTATCAATTTGATAACGTAAATTCTTACAAACTTCTTCTAAAACATATAAATCAAGTTTATATAATAAATTGTTTTCTTCTAATACACTAATAAAATCCTTAGGGCTTAAGAATCCATAAACTGGATCAATCCAGCGTGATAAAGCTTCAAATCCAACAATATTTTCATTTTTTGTATCAATAACTGGTTGATAATAAACCTTAATATATTGTTTCTCAATAGCTTCATCAATATGATCGAGAATATAATTATTTCTAATTAAATCACTTTGTAATTTATCATCATATATAACAATGCTTTCAACACTTTCTAAGGCCTTATCACAGGCAATAGAAGCTTTATTTACTACCTCGCTTGCAACATCGTTTTCTTTACAATTATAAATACCACACTTTAAATCAAGCTTGAAATCAGAAAATAATTGATTAGTTTTATCAATAACACTAATAGCTTTTTCGCTAATTGTACTAGTTAGACCATAACAGATAAAATTATCTCTTTCAATTCTTGCACATAAGGTGTCTTTAAATTCTGATTTAAGAATTTTTGCAAATTCATAAATTGTTTTTACAGCTTCATCTTTACCTTTTACATATTCAATATTTTTAAAATCTTTAAATTGGAAACATGCAAATGATATTTTCATGTCTCCTTTATTTAATATTTCTTGTGTACTATTTGAAAAATAAGTTAAAGAAATAAAGCCAGTATACTTATCAAAATTATTAGATTCTATACTAGTAACATTTCTAACTGAAATTAAAACTTCTTTATTATGATGATATATGGTTCTATTACTTGAGATAATAGTTGTTTCTAAAATGTATTTTTTGTTTTCGATATTGTAATCACAAGAAAAAGTAAAACAACCATTTTCACTATTTAATTTAGTAACAAGTGTTTCAAGATTCATTATTCTATCAAAATAAAGCTTATTTGCAGGATCTATTGCATTTTCAGATACATATTTAATAAGATCTGAGTATTTCAATTCAGGTTTATAAATTGATTTAAGTTCTTCATCAAACTTATAATATTTAATTTGCTCATTATATAAATTTACTGATAATTCAATTAGATTATTTCTTGAATATAATTCTCTAAACCTTTCTATTTCACTTAAAGTTTTTTTAGCCTTATCATCTACAACTTCAAAATAAGCAATTACCTCTTCAACTTCGTTATTTGATATTCTAGAAGGCATAATAGTAATTATATTTTTTCTATTTTTAAAGTTTTTAGAATCAACGGTTATACTTTTTTTCTTATTTAAATCGATTGAGAAAAATTCTTGTATTTTTTTAGCATCTTTCCCATTTACAAATCCTTTTATAAAAGTATCTAAAGCATTCTTATAATAAAAGTTAGGAATTGTAAATTTTTCTCTAGTTGCCTCAGGTATAACTGCAATATTTAGTTTAGGATAAAAATAAACTAAACCTTGGTTGGAACTTTCAATAATCTCATTATATATAATTGCATCTTTTTGGAAAATATGCATAATTACAGGTCTTAGGGATTCTGCAACAATCTTTATAATCTCTTTTTCTCGATCAGTCCATTCATGATTATCATTTGGTCTAAAAGAGATAAAAGATGATACGTGATTATAATCAACAAAACCATATACTAAATTTCCTACTGCTAAAGCTTTTGTAGTAAGTGAAACATCGCTATTTACAACAACAGCTTTTTGAGAGCTAAATAAAGAAATCATCTCATGAGTGCATTCTTCTGGTACAATAAATAAATTTAAATGCATTGCACCTGCAAATTCACCTTTACTTGAAACATAAGAATACAAGTAATTATTAGGTTCAATTGAGTTAGTCACTACATAAATTTGTTTTAATTCAAGACAATCACATATTTTGTCTAGATACTCTACTACAGTATCATCATCTA
This sequence comes from uncultured Eubacteriales bacterium, assembly GCA_963628445.1. Classification (GTDB taxonomy): domain Bacteria; phylum Bacillota_I; class Bacilli_A; order Acholeplasmatales; family Anaeroplasmataceae; genus JAEELC01. Next base: position 12,319 of record CAVGEZ010000003.1, on the reverse strand, counting down.
ATACATGCTCACTTGATAAAAGAGTATTAAATTCATCAATAATATTAGAAATATCACTCATACGCTTAATAATCTCCTATTTATTTAATGATAACATATCTAAAATAACTTTTGTAGATTAATTTTTTTCAATTACTCTCATTTTTGCAGAATGACTTCTATTATTATTTTCTATTTCATCTTCACTTGGAACTATTGCGTTTCTAGTAATCAAAGTAAATGGTGCTTTCATATTACTTGTTTGAATTGGAAGACCTGCTGGAATATTTAGAGTAGATACTTCTTTGAATGTATGTTTACATATCTTATCTTCTAAAGATTGGAAAGTAATTACAACACATCTACCACCTTTATTAAGCATTTCAAGGGCATCGTTTAAACTATATTCAAATACTCTTAACTCATCATTTACAGCAACCCTTAAAGCTTGGAATATTTTCTTTGCAGGATGTCCCTTTTGATTTAACACTTTAGCTGGCAATGCACTTTTTATAATATCAACAAGTTCAAAAGTTGTATTAATAGGTTTGATGCGTCTTGCCTCATCAATTTTATAAGCTATTTGTTTTGAGAATTTTTCTTCTCCGTACTTATAAAATATATTAATAAGTTCTGATACACTCCACTCATTAACAATAGTTTTAGCAGATAATTCTTGGCTTCTATCCATTCTCATATCAAGTTCTGCATCCATTCTGTATGAGAATCCTCTAGTCTCATCATCAAATTGGAAACTTGATACACCTAAATCATATAAAACACCATCTATGTGTTCTACACCAAGTTCAGCTAATTTTGATTTAATATATTTAAAATTTGATTTTATGATAGTATAGTTACTTGATACTTTATCTAGTCTCATCTTTGCACGTTCTATTGCATAATCATCTTGATCAAAAGAATATAAGTGACCACTAGTTAATTTAGACAATATTAAAGATGAATGTCCTCCACCACCAAGTGTCATATCGACATAGATACCTTCTGGCTTAATATTTAGTTGTTCTACAGCTTCTTCTTTTAAAACAGTTATATGTTCTAACATAATTTTTCCTCCATAAATAGAAAATAGAAGCTTAATGCTTCTATTTCTATAAACTATTCAGATTCTTTTGTATCCTTAATAGTTAATACTTGTTTACCCTTGTAGAATCCACAATTAGAACAAGCACGGTGAGATAAAGTTAATTCACCACAGTTAGGACAAACGATCATACCTGGAACATTTAAAGCTAAATGAGATCTTCTCATTCTCTTCTTCATCTTTGAAGTACGACGTTGTGGTACTATTGCCATATGTTACACCTCCTATTATTTTAAGAAGTCGGCTAATGAAGCGAAAGCAGGATTAATCTTATCTTCCTCTTCTTCTAAATCACTTTCAAATTCCTCGCCTGGATTTTTAGCGGTCATAGGTTTTTGACAAAGGATCTCTGTAAGAATCGCATCATAAGTATCAATCGTATTGTTTTCAACTATAATAGCGTCTTCATCAGTAACATTCTGTAAAGTTGTATAATCAACATTAAGAATAGTATCAATTGCATAAGGAACTTTTTCAAGTGTTATAGCACTTTCTAAAACCAAATCAATCTTAATATGAGCTTTTAAATGAAAATAATCATCATTAAGTTTAGTTAAAGATTCTTCAACAGTTGCCTTAGATGAAGATAAAATATCTTCAAAACCATTTAGTTCTTCACTAAAATCAAATTCGTTTACTTCATTTAAAGGTAGATTAAGTTTCTTGAGTTCTAGAATAGTATACTTCATAAAATCACCTTAAGCATTACAATTATACTAAAACCCATAATTCAAGTCAATATAAAATTAACATTTCTTTAAGTAGTTTTATAACATTTTTTTGTAATTTAATTTAATTTTTTGTATAATAATTTTTAAGTGGTGATAATATGATAAAAATAGGTATGATTGTTGAATATAATCCCTTACATAATGGACATTTATATTTATATAATAAAATTAAATCAATGTATCCTGATTCACTAGTTATTGCAATATTATCTAGTGAATTTACATCTCGCGGAGAATTAAATGTATTTGATAAATTTACACGCGCTAGTCACGCATTAAACATGGGTGTAGATTTAGTACTTTCTAATCCTTTGTATCACTCAATGAATAACGCATCAAATTTTGCATATTCATCTGTTTACTATTTGAATAATGCTAATGTAGATAAAATCATATGTGGTTCTGAGTCAAATGACATTACACTTTTAGATAAAATGTACAAACAAGAAAATACTAAAGAATTTAAAGAGCATTTAAATACTTTAATTAATAATGGTTATTCTTTTAAATCTAGTTATTTAAAAACTTTTGAACATTTTAATATTAATTTTAAATCTAATGATATTCTTGCATTCTTCTACTATAAAGCTATTAAAGAAATTAATCCAAATATAAGTTTAGAACTTATCAAAAGAGTATCTAATGATTTTAATGATAAAACACTAAACTCTTCTTTAATTCAATCAGCTACCTCATTAAGAGAAAACTCAAGCAATATAGAATCTTATGTTCCAACTTATGTGTATGAGACATTTTGCAATCAAGGATTTAGAGATATTAATAAATTAACTAATTTATTTTTATATTCATCTCTTTTTAATCAAAATGTTAGAGAAAACAATGAAGGTATATTAAACAAATTAAAGAATACTAATAATATAAAAAATTATGAAGATATTATAAATGCGCTTAAAAGTAAAAGATATTCTACTACTACATTACAACGACTACTTGTATCAACTCTTCTAAATATAGAACCAAATTATAATGAGTTAGATTCTAATTATATTAGAGTATTAGGTTTTAATAATAAAGGTAGAGAATATTTAAATATTATAAAAAAAGAAACTCAAATATATACTAGTATTAAAAATGGAATAAATACAGAATTTGATATAGAGATTTTAGCTAGTAAAATACTTGATATGGTTTATTTAAGTGATTTAGTAAAAAAAGAATTAAAAGGACCTATAAAAGTTTAGATTTTAATTGAAATTTATATTAATAAAGTATATATTATTTAATGGACAATTTAATAAAAAGAAGGTAGATTATTTTGATAAATGCTATTTTAGCAATTAGTGCTTATGAAGTATTATTTCCTATTGGAGTAATTCTTGTATTAAGCAAATTATTTGGTGTTATTGCAAATAAATTTGGTCTTCCACAAATTCTTGCGATGTTACTTACTGGTATTGCCGTAGGTCTTATTACATTATCACCTTGGGTAAATGAGAATTTTATTACCGATGGAGCAAAAGAAGGTATATCATTCATCTCAGAACTTGGTGTTGTATTAATTCTATTCAGTGCTGGTTTAGGAACTGATTTAAAGCAAGTAAAAGCTTGTGGATTTTCAGCCTTTGTAATAACTATATTAGACGTTGTGTTATGTCTAATCTTAGGTTATGTATTCGCTTGCTTATTTAAAGTATCTGATAATTTCTGGTCTAACCTATTTTACGGTGTAATTATAACTGCAACAAGTGTTTCAGTTACAGTTGCCGCTTTAAAAGAAATGGGTAAACTAAATTCAAAAATAGGTACTACTATCGTATCAGCTGCAATACTAGATGACGTTGTTGGAGTTATCGTTTTATCTGTAGTACTAAGTTTATCTGGTGCTTCAGGTAGTGATAATTCAGTTTTAACTTCTACTCCTTTCACAAATATGTTTGCGCATATAATGCCTACAAACATTGCACAAATATTTACTGTAATCTTGCAAACTATATTATTCTTTGTATTTATATTAGTTATTGCATTCTTTACAAGAAAAATATTTTCACATCTTGAAAAGAAGTATCCTCACCATAGAAGAATTCCTATATATGGTATTGGTTTCTGCTTTATCGTTGCTTTCTTAAGCCAAAAATTATTTGGTATGGCAGATATTACGGGAGCTTACTTTGCAGGCTTAATTCTTGCAGGAAGAAGTTCAACTGAATATGTAGAACGTAGAACAAACATTGCCTCATACATAATATTTACTCCTGTATTCTTTGCAAATATTGGTATTTCAACAGACTGGGCCGCATTCACTGATCCTAGTTTCTTAAGCTTTGCAGGATTCGGATTTGTATTCATCTTATGTGCAATTGTTGGTAAGTTTGTTGGTGCTTCAGTTGGAGCTAAGATTACTGGTAATAACTGGAAAGATTCACTATGTTGTGGTGCATCAATGTGTGTTAGAGCTGAGGTTTGTTTAGTATCAGCTCAAAAAGGTATAGATGCAGGACTTGTAGACGGAAGAATTAAGATTTTCTTAATAATATTAATTGTCTCTTCTTCTATCATAGTTCCTCTAATACTAAAGAGTGCTTATAAGCATGAAAAGCATGCTGGTTATGAGCAATTAATTAAAGAAATGAATGAGAAGAAAAATGCTTCTCCTGTTGCTTCAAACTCTACTCCTTTAGTCGAAACAAAAACTGTAGAAATCCCAGAAGGTAAAGTTGAGGGAGATATTTAAAAAGATACAGGCCAATTGAATTTGGCTTGTATCTTTTTTTAACAATTTTTATCAACACATTCTTCAGTACTTGATATTATTTTTTCTATTCCTAACTTATTTAAATAAGTAGTCCATTTATTTGTTACAATTTCCCCATCTACAATAACAGGAATACCAATCCCACCAACCTCTTTTTGTCTATTAAAACAATCAGCTTTATCTCTTAATAAAACGAATTCCTTTAATACACTTAAAGAGGAATTTATATCACAAAATTCATAAGGAATATGATAGGTATCTAAATTTAATTTTAAGTCTCTTGTAAAACGACAAGTATTAGCGCCATATACTTTAATCATTGTTCTTCTCCTTTAAAAATCTTTTAGTGTGTACATGTAAAATGTCTTTCTTTATAAAGTGGAATGAGGTAAGAAGTGCTTCTAAGATGTATTCAATTCCAAGCAGGTAAATATGTACATCAACGTGGTTAGCGGGTTCCATAATTAAAAGGATTGATAAACCTATTTCAAGTAAGGCTTCAAGCATTTCTATAAATTCTAGTGTCTTAAATTCTTTATGTGCAATTTCATAAATAGTAAAATTTAAATTTAGACTAGATGACATTATTGCACATATTCCCCATAGAATACAAGTTATTTCAAGTCTAGGTTCTCTATATATTGGTCTAACAAGTAAAATCATTATGGAAATAATTAAGGTAATAATATGACTTGCCATATGGTTTTCATCATTATTATATTTCTTATTTATAATATCGTGTGTTATAGAAACTAGTGTTTCAACAAATAGAGATCCACCAACAATATAAGATAAATATTCAAGTAGTATGCTCTTATTAACTTTTGCACCAACTAAAATCCATAATCCGATAACTATATTTAGTAAGAAACGAAATAATCTAAACCATAATCCTTTTTCCATGATAAACCTCAAAATTTCAAATATATTATACTAAAAAAATAAAGTTTCGTATAGGACATACAAAACTTTTTATTTGTCTTAAAGGTTAGAATAATTAGATTCAACCACAGTTTCTTCTTCTAATTCCTCTTTATTAGCCTTATGTGTAATTTGGAATACATCATATATAACAATTATTAAGAAATACACAAAATAAAAATAAAATCTAACATCTTGTGACTCTTTAAATCCAGATTGTATATTAATGATTGCGCTAATTAAAACAACAACACATACTAAATTGATTACAATACTTGCAATATAGTGAGCTTTACTGCCCAAGCATAGACATGATATAAATGATAATATAGGTAAAATTAATAATATAATAATATATTTATATTCATTATTATTTACTATATTAAATGTAAATCTTGATAGTGAATAAATATCATATCCTTCTAGAGTTTCAATATTATATAAACCTAAATTAAAGTATAATACTAATCCAATAATCATAAAGCTTAATGATAGTAATACTTTCTTATTAAAGAACTTATCAACTATTGATTTGCTAGATAAAGTTTTAAATTCAAGTAATTCAGATAAATGCTTATTTTTTTCTAAAGACTTAAATAAAGGTACACCAATTAAAGTTACAACTACGAATTCACCTAAAGCTACTTCAAGCATAGAAATAAATAAAGGTAATTCATAATAAAACTTTAATTCTAGACCAATTACAATTGCATTAACTATAGTTGGAATTAAACTTGAGATATATTTATTTTTAATCTTAATCATTAAAACTGAGGCAATGACGGTTGCAAGTGTACCATAAACCACATCAATTACTCCCATAGGACTTGCAAGATTTGAAATAAGACATCCTATCGATAAACTAATTGCATAGATAGGATTATAAGATATTAACATCATTAAACTTTCAGAAACTCTAAATTGAATTGCACCATATGAAAGTGGGTATAGTGCAAGAGTTAAGGCTACATATAGTGCCGCAACAACTGATATACGTACAACAGTTCTTAATTTATTATTATTCATATTTTCTCCTTGTTTGTTAAAGAGGTTATTCAAGGACAACTCTTTACAAGTTAAATATTATAAACAATATATACTTTATGTCAATAATAATTGAAGATATCAGAAATTTTAACTATAATAAACACAGGTGATTTTATGAAAGAAATATATCCTATTGTTAAAGATACATTTTATAGAAAATATAATACTTTATACAAAACAAGAGAAGCTGTTAGATGTTTTTTATTTAAAGATGATAAATTTTGCTTAATACATGTTAAAGGCTCTGACGCATTTGGAGCTCGTGACCACTATGAAACTCCAGGTGGTGGAGTAGAGGCTAATGAATCCTACATTGATACTCTAATTAGAGAAATGAGAGAGGAAACTGGTGCCGAAATAGAAAATATCAAAGAAATTGGTAAGATTAAAATTGAATATAATCTTATCTCAAGAATTGATATTGAACTCTTCTACTATGCAGAAGTTAAAGGTATTCATGAAACACATTTACTCGATTATGAAAAAGAATTATTTGATAGACTTGAGTGGTTTACTATTGATGAGGCTATTCACATGTATAAATATAGACCCACTAAAACAGTAGGACAAATGATTCATGAGAGAGATTTAAATGCACTTCTTTATTTAAAAAACTATATATTAAAAAAATAAATTCTTATACATTTAAGTATAAGAACTTTTTTTATTTTGCACCATTTCTTTGAAGTACTTGGAAGAACGTATGGAATATGATTCTAATATTCATTATAAGTCCTCTCTTAACCACTCCATATAATTCCATCTTTATTCTATCCTCATAAGAAATCTTACTTCTACCATGACATGCCCAGAATCCAGTTAAACCTGGTTTTATTTTAGTTAAAAGTTTAGCATTGTCTCCGTATAAGTCTAATTCTTCCTGTAAGATAGGACGCCATCCGACAATAGACATTTGACCAAGTAGAATATTAAACAACTGAGGTAATTCATCTAAAGAAGTTTTTCTTAAAATATTACCAACTTTAGTAACACGAGGATCATTAGTAATTTTGAAATCTCTATGCCATTCTTCAAGTTGTTCTTTAGTTAAAATTTCTTCAAGTGGTCTATTATCTACAACCATTGATCTAAATTTTAAAACTTTAAATTCTTTTCCATTCTTACCAACTCTTTTATGTCCATAAAATACAGGACCTTTAGAACTTAATTTAACTAGTATTGCACAAATTAAGAAAGTTGGAGATAGTAAGATGATTGCAATAAGCGATAAAACTATATCAAATAATCTATTAATAAAAGAATAAATAGGTTTCTTGTGATACATATTAAGATTGTAATTTAAATTGAGTGATTCTTGAACAGATTTTCTCATAATTATTCCTCTATAATATCAATTAGTATAAACGTTTTAGTTATACCTATTAATTCTATTTTATTTTAGCTATAAAATCAAGTGCTTCTCTAATAGTATCATCCATATCAAAATATTTATAGTTTCCAAGTCTTCCACCAAAATAGACTCTAACCTCGCTTGATGCAAGTTCTAAATACTGTGCGTATAAATAATTATTTCTATCATTATTTATAGGATAATATGGTTCATTTGTCTTGTTCGTATCAAGAGGATATTCATAAGAAATAATCGTATTATTTACATGATTTTCAGGCTCAAAATGTTTGTGCTCAATAATTCTTGTATACGCTACATTTTGATCAGTATAGTTAACTACGCCACATCCTTGATAATTTTCGACATCTAGCTTTTTCATTTCAAACCTAAGTGATCTAAAATCTAGTTTACCATATAGAAAATTATAATATTCATCAATTGGTCCTGTATATATTATTTTTTTTGCAATATGTTCATATTTTTCTCTATCATTTAAGAAATTAGTATTTAGTCTAACCTCAATACCTTCAAGCATTCTCTCAATTATTTGAGTATATCCACCAATAGGGATACCTTGATAATAATCATCAAAGTAGTTATTATTGTAAACGAAACGAACAGGAATTCTTTGAATAATAAAAGATGGTAAGTCCTTACATTCTCTTCCCCATTGTTTAGCAGTATATCCTTTGATTAATTTTTCATAAATAGTTGTGCCAACTAAACTTATTGCAGTTTCCTCTAAATTAAGAGGCTTTTTAATATTACACTTGTTTACTTCTTCACTTATATGTCTTTTAGCATCCTCTGGTGTAATAACATCAGGCCAAAGACGAGAGAAAGTGTTCATATTAAAGGGTAAGTTATATACCTCGTTCTTATAGATTGCAAGAGGAGCATTTATATAGTGATTAAATTTTGCAAATTGATTAACATAATCCCATATTTCTTTTTTGTTAGTATGAAATATATGTGGTCCGTAAACATGGACATTTATGTTATCAATATTTTTAGTATAAACATTTCCACCTATATGATCTCTTTTTTCAATAACTAGAACTTTATATCCTCTTTTTTTAAGTTCGTAGGCACAAGTTGACCCATAAAGTCCAGCACCAACGATTAAATAATCATACATAACTTCATCCCCTTTTACTCAAAAACCTTATAGAGTTTTAAGTAAATTTAAAACATTTTCTTTAAACTTTGAAAATGATAACAATTCTTTAGTTCTTTTTTTAGCATTCTCACTAAAAATATTAGATAATTCTTTATCTTCAGCAATTTTAACAATAGCCTCACTTAAAGCTTTAGAGTTTTTATTTTCTACCTCAAGTCCGGTTACATTATTTAAATTAACAAAATTTACACCAGATCCTTCGATAGTAAATGTTACTGCAGGCTTACCGTAATATAATGCCTCAGCTAAGCTTAATCCAAAGGCTTCATTTTTAGTAATTGATGGGAATGCAAATATATCACAGGCTTGTAAATAAGCTTTTAAATCTTCATCACTAATTCTACCTAAAAATTCTATTTTTAAGTCATTTAATGCTTCTTTCTTTAAAGATTCAGTTAAAGGACCTTGTCCACCAATTAAAATCTTATAATCATCGCTTAAATATTTAGAAGCTTCAACTAAATATTTAATACCTTTATATTCAACATGTCTACCACAAGAGAAAATAATATGTTTATTATTATATTTATTTTTTATCTCTATAGACTTATCAAGAGAATCTTTAGTGCATTGCATACGCGACTCATCAACACAACTAGGTATAACTACACATTTTTCTTTGTACATTCTAAGCCATTTACTACCTTCAATATAATTTGGACTAGTTGCAACTATTTTATCAGCTATATTAAGTAAGAATTTATTTTGAGATGTAAATAATTTTGCAAGAACCTTTTGTTTAGTAATATCTAAGTGCCACCAAATAATAAATTTAAATGTCTTATGTTTTAAATATTTCTTTAAATAATGAGCCTGGAATGGATTAGGGTAATTAAAAATAACAATGTCTGGCTTGTATTCATTCATTACCTTTTTTAAAGTTTTACCAAAATCAAAACTTAATTGTTGACTACCAGCCATCTTATCAATATTAACTCTTACAACATTAGCTCCATTATAATTATCATCTATTGTTCCTTTATCACCATTAAAACATAATGTTTTAATTTGAAACTCATCCGAACAACTATTAACTATATCTTTGGCAGTTTGTTCAATACCACCAATGTGTGGAGGGTAGTAATTTGAAATTTGTAATATTTTTTTCATATACACCTCATAAAATTAAATATTAATTTTAATTAAATCTATCAATATTTAAATTATACTTCTCAATTATCTTTTTAACGGTTTCTAAATTAGGAGGTCTTTTATCAATTGAATGACAATCAGAAGCTACATAATCAATAATTTTATCCTTAATCATCTTTTTAGCCATATGCTTATTTTGAATCAAGAATTTAGTATTCACTTGCATTAATACATTAGTATCTTTTTTTAATTTATAATAATCTTTTAAGTTTATATTATATCTTTCTATATGAGCTATGATTGGTTCATAACCTTTAAGTCTTATAGTATATATTATATCCTCTAATTCCTCAATTGTAATGTAGTAATTGAATTCTATTAAAATATATTTAGTATTATTTATAGAAATATATTCTTTATTATCTAACTTTTGATAAGTTGTTTTATCATAATATATTTCTTGACCTAAATAATATTTAAGATTAGGATATTTTTCTTTAATACTTGTTTTTAATATTTCATAAGATTTTAAAATTTCATCCTTAGAGATATCCTTATGACAATAAGAATGGGGAGTAAACACAATAGTATCTACTCCCCCATTAATTTCTAAGTCTATCATACTTAAGGATGTGTTTAGATCCTTAGCACCATCATCTACACCTGGCACTATATGAGTATGAATATCTATCATAATTATTTCTCACTGTAATAGTAATAATAATCGTCTTTCTTAGCACGTTTAACTTTTGTAATATTTAAACCTAAGATATTTGCATCTTCATTATCTAATTCAGCAATGCACTTCTTCGCAAGACTAGCTTTAGTTTGGTTAGCTGCAAGAACATAAATAACTGCATCACTAATTTTAGTTACAACCTTTGCATCACTAGTAGCCATTACAGGAGCTGTATCTAAGATGATATAATCATATTCATTTCTAAACTTGTTAATTAATTCAGCTAGCTTTTCACTTTGTAAAATTACAGTAGGATTTGGAACCTTTGCACCAGCTGTAATTACTGATAAATTAGAATCGATTTGATGAATATTAACATTTTCTATATCACTTGTTACATATTCAGAGATACCATTAGCTCTTTCAAGGCCAAAATATTGATGCAATCTAGGCTTTCTTAAATCTAAATCAATAATTAAACACTTTCTGTTATTGTTAGATAATGTCTTACCTAAGTTCATAACAGTTGTAGATTTACCTTCTTCTTGAGAAGTTGAAGTGATTTCAATAACCTTCTTACTTTCTCCTTCAATTGAGAAGTCAATATTTGTTAATAACTTTTCATAATTTGTTTTATTAACAAATGAATCAGAGTTAATATCACCATTATTTAAATTAACCTTATCATCTGATTGGAATCCAAGAATAGGTCTCTTTAAACCATCTTGTGCTTCATCTGGTGTTGTATACTTATTCTTACAAAGCTCAATAATAATACATACAGCACAACCAACAACAAGTGAAACTAAAGCACCGATTACCATATATAGTGATTTGCTTGTACCTGTTTTTTCACTTGGAGTAGCAGGAGTTACTACATTATATGAATTTTCAACTACAGGATACTTATAAGTCTCTCCAACTTTTTCATTAGTTTTATCAATACCTGTTTGAATTAATACCTTTAAGGCAGTTTGTGAAAATTCTTCATTACCTGATGTAAATGTTACATAAACGAATAAAGAAGATGTTGAAACAGTTGTTGATACACACTTCTTAAAACTTGAAGTTGTGTATTCTTTAGCTATAGTACCAACCTTAGAATCACTAGATAGTGTAGCAATTGTTTCTTCAACGATTGATGTATCTACAATCCACTCAGAAATAGTTTGAGTAGCACGTAATGCACCTGAAACATCGCTAGATCCACTAGTAGTAAACTTCTCTTGGTTTACTAGAATTGATGTAGATGATTTATACTTAGGTTTAACCATTAATAAAGTTAAAATTAAGGTAACAATACAACCACATACAAATATACCAACAAGCCACCAAATACGACGTGCAAACATTTGAAATATTTGGCCAAGCGTGATATATTTTTCTTCATTTTGATTATTTTCCATAATATCCACCCTTACAATAAAATATTAAACAATAACTTGTTTATTAAAATGAGACGATTTGATTATATCATACAAGGACTCAATATTCTACTAAAAATTAAAAAAAGTAGTATTT
>CAVGEZ010000002.1:0-92245 GCA_963628445.1 uncultured Eubacteriales bacterium | reverse complement strand
ATCAAAGTTTATTTAGAAAAGGAGGTAATAAGATGAGTTCAATAATAAATAATTGTAAGTATAAAATTGTATTATTTCAGGGAGGCTTACAAGATAATGGTGATGGTTTTAAAAGACACTAAAATTGTTAGATAAATCTAGTTCTGACTGTTTAAAATATAAAACAAAAATTGATATGAGTGATTTTAATGCCTCACTAAATTGTTTTTTTGGCAAATTTGGTGAATACTATTCTAAAAATACTCAAGCCTTAATTGATTTTAAAATACTTATTGCAGATATAGTTGCGTTTTCAAAAGAAAATAAAGGTAAATCTATTTTAGTTTCAACTTTCTTAAATAAAGCCTTCAAATCTGAATATAATTTAGATTGCATCGAAAATCAAAAGATAAAACTGAATTTTATAATTGATGAATTGAAACGGTATGATAATGTTGAAATTAGTCTTGTTGGTCATAGTCAAGGAGGACTTGTTAACTTAGAATGTGCGATTGAAAGAAACTTAAAGATTAATAGAGTTATTTCTATATCTACACCGTATGCATCAGTATATCTTGGAGAAAAGTTGATATTTCTAGATTTCTTTATGAAATTGGGGCCTGCATCTGCATATAAGATTTTTTGTAATGATCAAGAAGAGATGGATAGATATAAAGCTTGTACTGAAACACTATGTTCAAGAACTTATTTTGATAACTTGAAGTCAAAATGGAATAATCTAGTAACTAGGCCGAAACTATTTGTAATAACATCTACTGCAGGACATCTATATAAGACAATTACTGATGCGAGTGGAAATACGACTATTTTTAAGTATCCTTTTGATGGTTTGGTAACATTTAAAGAACAATCAGCAATTGAACATGCTGATTTTTACATTTAGCTGATAAAACATTGCCTTGTTATCAAGATAAACAATATGCAAATGATTCATGTTATGTTCAAACTGGTTTTATTAAAACTTGTAAAAGAGCCTGCCCTTTATCATCAATAAACTTTGGTAATACAGTTGCAAAATTTTTATTTGAATTAATTGATAGAGCAATTAAGCATAATGATGTGGACGACTTTAAAGAGTATAAAGTTGTTAAGGCTATTGAATCAGGACTTAATAAAGATATATACAATGATACTGAGTGTATGGAATATTATAAAATATATTTAAATTCATACAATCATTCATTTATTAGAAAAAATACGGATTTAATAGCCAACTTGTTGGCACTTTTAATTTGAATGAGTGGTGATTGTTTTGTTCAAAAAGATTTTTTTAAATATATTAATTGTCTTTTCTTTTACCTTATGTTTGACGAGTTGCAAAAAAGAAAAGCCTAAAGATTTAACAGGATATCACTTTGTTCATGAAAAGTGGGAAGAAGTTGTTTCATACACTTACGATGACAATATGGATGATATTACTTGTGAATTTACTTATTATTATGAATATGTTGAACAATTAGAACGTGGAGTGATTTTAAAAGTAGAAAGGTCTTCAAGTTATAAAGGCGTGCCTTTAGAATATGATAGAAAGTATGTTGACGAAATAATTGAATTTGATACTATAAATTTTGATTCGTCTGGATTTCACGTATATGAAAATGGCAAAGAGGTCGAAGCTAAAAAATACAGGGTGTTTTTTCTTTTTGATTTTTATCCTACTGGGGCAAACAATTCGGCTCTAGTTGAATTAAGAGTTAGAGGCAGGACTAAATTTCATGGATATATTTATGCCTATGTTCATACAAGCACAAATTATCCTGGACAAATGATAGAATTGGAAATGTATTAAAAAAGTGTAGAGTTTAGATATAATTTTTCTATCATTAAAAAATAATGAATAATAAAATTTATATAAAACGTTTTCATTAAACTTTATATTGATTTATATTCTTATGATTACTATAATGAAAACATAAAATTAATATCCCATTCAAAATGGCGTTGAAAAGAAGAGTAGAAATTTGATTGTTTTGATAAGAGAGTCTTCATTTGGTGAAAGAAGATAAAACTAGAATTTTGAACATGGTCTTGGAGTTGCAGTAACGATATTTAGTTACTGACGGGTCTGCCCGTTAAAGCAGTAGAAATTGATGGATTTCGAAAAATAGGAGAATAGAAATATTCTTGAAAAAGGTTGGTACCACGAACTTATATGTCTCGTCCTTAATTGGATGGGGCATTTTTTTTATAGAAAGGAGTTATATATGGCTAAAATTGAATTAAAACAAGTTTCTAAATCTTATGGTAATAAGAAAGTTCTTAATAATGTGAATTTAGTAGTAGAAGAAAAAGATATATATGGTGTTTTAGGTCTTTCTGGTGCAGGTAAATCTACACTTGTAAGATGCATTAATGGTCTTGAAACATTTGAAGAGGGAGAAATATATTTTAATGACTTTCTGCTATGTTCAAATAATAAAAAAATTGAAAGAAAAAATATAGAAAAAATCCAAATGATTTTTCAACACTTTAATTTATTAGAACAAAGAACAGTATTAGGGAATGTCTTACTTGCACTAGAAATTTCTAAAAGGGGAAATAAAAAAGAACGAATTGAAAAATCTTTAAAAGCACTTGAAACAGTAGGTTTAAAAGATAAGGTAAATGCTTATCCTAGTGAATTATCAGGTGGACAAAAACAGCGTGTTGCAATCGCTCGTGCTCTAGTTTTAGAACCTGAAGTTCTATTATCTGATGAATCTACAAGTGCTCTAGACCCTGAAACAACAATTTCTATATTAGAATTACTTAAAAAATTAAATAAAGAACTTGGTCTTACTATCATTATGATAAGTCATCAAATGAATGTTATCGAACAAATTTGTAATAAGGTTGCGATTATAGATAATGCAACTATAGTAGAAAATGGAGCTTTAGCTGATGTATTCTTAAATCCTAAGACAGATATAGCTAGAAACTTAATATTTTCAAATCATGTTAATACCAAACTTAGTAATAACAAAGTAATTAGATTAATATTTGATGGAAATGCTGATGATTCAATTGTAGCTGACATTGTACAAGATTGTGCAATCAAGGTATCAATAGTATATGCAGATACTAAAGTTATCAATGATAAGATATACGGACAACTTGCAATTAAAAGACCAGAAGATGATAAAGATAATTTGAAGTTAGAAAAATATTTAAATCTTCATAACATTAAATATGAGGTTGTAGATGTAAAGAGTCAAGGTGAACATTATGAATAATTATTTAGAAGCTACACTAGAAACTATAGGAATTGTTTTTATTTCAACATTTTTAGCCTATCTTATTGGTCTTCCTCTAGGAGTATTACTCAATACATCTAGTAAGAATGGTATAAAGCCTAATAAATATTTAAATACCATTTTAGGTCTTATTATTAATATTTTACGTTCAGTTCCGTGTTTAATTATCATTGTTATTGCACTACCTTTAACAAGAAAAGTATTTGGAAGAGGAACTGGAGAATGGTACGTAATGATAATACCGTTATTTCTTGCATCGTTTGCTTATGTAGCTCGTGTGGTAGAACAAAGCTTAGCTGATGTAGATAAAGGAGTCGTTGAGGCTGCAAAAGCACTTGGCGCTAGCAATTTCCAAATTGTAAGAAAAGTATTATTAAAGGAATCAAGATCAAGTCTTATAATGGGACTTGCAGTAACATTAGTATCAATTATAGGATATACCTCATTTGCATATGATTTTGCAGGAGGAGGATTGATTTCACTTATTTATTCAACATATAGAAATCATCCATCAGATTATTTAAAGAGTGTATCTTTCTGGATCACACTTATTATAGTAGTTGTCATAGTACAACTTATTCAACAATTAGGGCTATTATTAGCTAAAAAATTAGATAAGAGGAGAATTTAAATTATGAAAAAAAGAAATATTTTACTTGCAGGTGCGCTTATTGCATCAACATTAGGAGGTCTAACTAGTTGTAATTCAAATGATAAGACAATTAGAATTGCTGCTAGCGAATTACCACATGCAAAGATTTTAAATGAATCAATTAAACCTATTCTAGAAGAAAAGGGATGGAAACTAGAAGTAAGCGTACTTGATTGGACAGTACAAAACTCAAGCGTTGCAAGTGGAGACTATGATGCAAACTACTTCCAACACGAGCCATATCTTGAATCTTACAACTCATCAGTTAGTGAAGATAATCAATTAGCACTTGCATGTAAGGTTCATTTTGAAAAGCTTTGTTTATATACATCAGATACAACTAAAAAGACAGTTTCAAATGGAGATACAATTGAAATTGTAAATGACGTTACTAATATTGAACGTGCATTATTATTACTTCAAAATAAAGGTTTACTTACAATTAATGAATCTTGTTATACAACAGTAGATGGAGTAAAAACATTTACAACATTTGATACAACTAAGCCAAATGATTGCATAACTTGGACTTCTAGTTATTCTAATTGTAAACTTACTTGTTTAGCAGAAAGCCAATTAACTAATGCACTTGCTGACTATAATTTTGGTGTAATTCCAGGAAATACTGCATTAACTGGATTAGGAGAGAATTATGCAGAAAGAATTTGTTTTGGTGAAACAGTTGATGAGGCTACATTAACTCTTCGTGCTAATGGTGTTGCAGTTAAGAAATCAAATCTAAATTCAGAAAAAACTAAGGCTTTAGTAGAAGCGTTCGCAACTGACTCAGTAAAGAATTACGTTTCAAGTACATTCGGTGAATCTGTAGTATATCATTATATTAATTTAATTAAATAACTTAATTTAAAAAATGGTCCTCAGTACTTGAGGGCCATTAATTAATTATATCTTTAAAAATTTTGCTTTATGTTCTTTAATAATTTCAACTTTGCCTGAATGAGTATGATATAAAGCTGGAACAATAACAATGCTATCTAAATCTTTTTTTAGAAGTGGAGAAGATTTAATCTTATCACAAGAATTTAATACATTTTTAATTGTAGCTTTTGTAGGATCTGTTATATTGCCAATAGACGATTTGATTTCATTTGTAATTTGACCAATGTAAGAATCGTGTGCACCATTTAATGCAGCATGAACTGCTCCACATCCAGTATGTCCTAATACCATTACAAGCTTTATATCTAAGTGTTCTACACCATATTCAATAGAACCTAGCGCAAAGTCTCCTACAACGTTACCAGCTAAACGAACTACGAATAAGTCTCCTAAACCTTTCATAAAGATGTTTTCAGGTATAACTCTTGAATCACTACAACAAACTATAAGTGCAAAAGGATTTTGTCCATGATGATGTAAATGTAGTCTTTTTGCACTGGATATATCGCCTGAATGGTTTACTTTGGCATCTATAAAATCATTATTTCCTTCCATTAACCATTCTAAAGCCTTATCAGCACTAATTGATTTAACCATATTATCACAACCTTTTGATTTTTATTATATAAGAATTAGATTAAAACTTAAATAACTATAAAATAGTGCAAGCGCTTTTTTGAAAATAATTATTGATTTTGAAAAAATACTTATTTATAATATAGACATAAATTAATAAACCATTCAAATTGGCGTTGAAAAGAAGAGTAGAAATTTGATTGTTTTAATAAGAGAGTCTTCGTTTGGTGAAAGAAGATAAAACTAGAGTTTTGAACATGGTCTTGGAGTTGCGGTAGTGATATTTAGCTACTGACGGGTCTGCCCGTTAAAGCAGTAGGAATTGATAGATTCTAAAAATAGGAGAATAGAAATATTCTTGAAAAAGGTTGGTACCACGAACTTATATGTCTCGTCCTTAATTGGATGGGGCATTTTTTTATAGAAAGGAATAAAACAATGATTGAAATAACTAATTTATCTAAACAATATCATCTAAAAAATAATTTAGTTACTGCACTTGATAATGTAACGCTTAAAATAGAAGATGGTAAGATATATGGAATCATAGGTTATTCAGGTGCTGGTAAATCTACACTTGTAAGATGTATTAATCTACTTGAAAAACCTGATAGTGGTAGTATTACAATTGATTCACAAGTTCTTACTAAAGAAGAAAATGGTAAACAAGTGTACTTAAAGGGTGCTAAATTAAATAATTTAAGAAGAAATGTAGGAATGATTTTCCAACACTTTAATCTACTTGATAGATCAACAGTTAGAGAAAACATTGCATATACTTTAAAGTACAGTCATATTAAGAAAGCTGATATCAATAAAAGAGTTGATGAATTACTTGAAATAGTAGACTTGGTTGATAAAGCCGATGCTTATCCTAGTCAATTATCTGGTGGACAAAAACAAAGAGTTGCAATAGCTCGTGCTCTTGCAAATAATCCAAAGATTTTATTATCAGATGAAGCTACTAGTGCACTAGACCCTGATGCAACTAAATCTATCCTTGAATTACTTAAAAAGCTAAATCATGATCTAGGTATTACAATAGTTGTAATTACTCATGAAATGGATGTAGTTAAAGAGATTTGCGATTATGTAGCAGTTATGGAACAAGCTAAAGTAGTTGAAGAAGGTAGTGTATATGAAATATTTGCACATCCTAAAGAGACTATTACTAAAAAGTTCGTTAAGTCATCTATTAATGAAGATAATTTAAACGCAATAGTGGAAAGCAGTGCTATTGATTTAGCTAAAGAAGGAAAGTTGGTCCGTCTTACATTTGATAATAGAGTTGTTGGGGAAGCTTTAATTTCTAGTATTTCTAAAGAATATGATATTAAGGTTAATATAGTACTAGCTAATGTTGAAATTATTTCTGATTCAACACTAGGTACAATGATTTGCAAAATCAATGGTTCTTTAGAAGAAGTAGAAAAAGCAATTCAAACTTTAAAAGATAATTTAGTTAATGTAGAGGTATTATATGAATGATTTTATAAATGCATTTAAAATTATATTTACTACTTCATATGATAAATATTACCATAAGCAATTATTCAAACAGTTATGGCAAACTGTTGATATGACATTAATATCTGGTATATTCTCAGTCCTACTTGGTCTATTATTTGGTGTATTACTTACACTATTTAAAAAAGGTGGACTTAAAGAAAATAAGATAATTTATTCTATCTTAAGTTTAATAATAAATATATTAAGAAGTATTCCATTTATCATATTAATTGTATTATTAATCCCATTAACTCGTAAAATGGTTGGTACATCTATAGGTCTTAAAGGTTCTATTATTCCACTTATATTTGGAACAGTACCTTTCTATTCAAGACAAGTAGAAGCTGCACTATGCGATATTGAATACGGAAAAATAGAAGCAGCTCGTTCATGTGGTTCTTCAACAATTGGTATAGTGTTTAGAGTATATTTACATGAAGCTGTCCCTTCAATTATAAGAGTTACGACTATAACAGCCGTAAGTTTAGTTGGTCTTACAGCTACTGCAGCAGGTGCTGTTGCGGCAGGAGGACTTGGAGATTTAGCTATTAATACTGGTCTTCCACAATATAGATACGATTTAATTTGGGCATGTGTAATTATGATATTAATAATCGTATCAATTATTCAAATTATTGGAACATTCCTTGCGAAAGCAACAACAAACAAACATTTATTTACATTTAAGAAAAAACAAAACAAAGAAACAAAATAAGAGGTATAGTAAAAATGAAAAAATCAATTAAATTATTATTAAGTACAGTATTAGCTGGTGCAGCTGTTTTATCAGTTACATCATGTGGTAATTCAGACAAGACAGTGGTAAAAATTGGTGTATGTGGTTCATCTAATGATTACTGGAAAGCAGTTCAATATGTATTAGATAAAGAAAACGCAAATATCGATATCGAGTTAGTATCATTCTCAGCTTATAATCTACCAAATAATGCTTTAAACGCTGGTGAAATCGATTTAAATAGTTTCCAACACAAAGCTTATTTAGCTAAAGAAGTTGAAGCTAATGGTTATAAAATTGAAGCTATTGGTGATACATTAATTGCTCCACTTACTATTTATTCAAAGAAATATTCAAGTGTTGATGAACTAAAGAGTGCTGCAGGAACTGAAATTAAAGAAGATGGTAAGATTAAGATTGCTGTTCCAAATGATGCAACTAACCAAGCTCGTGGTATAAAATTACTTGAACAAGCTGGTCTAATTACTGTTAATGAAAGTGCAGGTTATAATCCAACATTAACTGACATTACTTCCTACTTATATAATATTGAAGTTACTCCTATCGCTGCTAACACATTAGCTACTCAACTTGATGAATTTGGTGCAGCTACAATTAACGGAACTTATGCAATCCCAGCTGGACTTCAACCTACACGTGATGGTTTATTAATTGAATCAACTGATAGAAATAGTACATCTGATTCAGGGAACCCATATGTTAACATTATTGTTGCAAGATCTTCTGAAAAAGATAATGAAAATTATAAGAAGATTGTTGATGCATATCATTCTGATGCAGTTGGAAATTATATTATAAGTAAATACAATGAAGCATTCTTCCCTGTATTTGAATATAATAAACTTAGTGGTACTGAATTAACTGACCTAGTTAATACTATCGATGAAATCGAGTTATAATATGAAGCACATTGAAGAATTAATTTCTAAAGAAATTGAAGAAGATCATGAGTATGTCGTATCTTTAAGAAGACATTTACATACTCATCCTGAAGTATCTAAACATGAATACAATACAGCTTTATTTATCGAAGAGGAACTTGATAAAATAGGTTTAACTCATCAAAGAATAGGAAACACTGGTGTTATAAGCGAGATTAAAGGTCTTCTTGATGGAAACGATACAATTTTACTTAGAGCAGATACAGATGCCTTGCCTATTAATGAGGTGAGTGATAAACCATATGCTTCACAAACACCAAATGTAATGCATGCGTGTGGACACGATGCACATACTGCAGGTTTAATCGGTGCCGCAAGAATTCTATCAAAGAATAGAGATAAGTTTGGTGGAACGGTATTACTTCATTTCCAACCAGGAGAAGAGGTTGGATTTGGCGCTAGAGATTTTATTAATAAAGGTGCTTTGAAGGCAGGTATTGCCTCAAGATCTTTTGGAATTCACGTTGCAAGTAATATTAATGTAGGTAAAATAGCTATTATTGAAGGAGCTAATAACGCTTCTGTAGATTGGTTTAGAATTAATGTTCATGGTAAAGGTTGTCATGTTTCAACTCCTGAAAGAGGAGTAGATAGTGCATATGTTGCAGCTCAAATTTTAATTGGCATTCAAAGTTTAGTAACAAGAAGAGAAAATCCAATGGAAAATGTGTTGATTGGAGTTGGTAAACTTACTGCCGGTACAGCTTATAATGTTGTGGCTGAAGAAGCACATCTAGAAGGTACTATTAGAGCTTTATCTGAAGAGGTAAGAGCTAAGGTTAAGAAAGATTTAGAAAATCTTTCTACACTTACAGCTTCTATATATGGTGCAACTGTTGATTTTGAATGGAATGATAACACTAGTGCATTAATTAACGATTCTAAGGCTTCAGGTGAAATTGCAAAGGTTGCAACAAGATTATTTGGCGAAAGTAATGTTATTACTAAACGTACTCCATCTCTTGGAGGAGATGATTTTGCTGAATACATTAAATTAATACCAGGAGCTTATGCTTACGTAGGTAGCGGTAATCCATTAAAGGAAACTACAACTGTAGCTCATCATGATTGTCACTTTGATATCGATGAGGATGCGTTATATACATCTGTAAAAATACTTTGTGCATATGCAATTGATTATTTAAATAAAGATATTGATTAAGGGTTAAGAACCCTTTTTCTTTTTGGAAATGTTCGATTGAAAACTTATATTTAATTTGTTGTAAACCAAATTTATAGTGATATAATGAAATTAATAAATAAATAATATTTCAAATAGGTGTATTGTATGAAAAAAAGAATTTGTTTTTGGGGTTTGATGTTATTATTGTTTTTTGTACCAGCAGGATGTGTAGGACCAGATAGGACTAATTATCATTTAGTTAATGATAAATGGGAGATAACATATGATGGTATCGTGTATTCATTTGAATATGTTTCTAACACTAAAAATAGTGTATCTATGAAAATTGAAAGAAAAAATGAATTTGTTATTGAAAACATAGTTGATGGAAGTACTAGGATAGAAGACAAAATATTTATGTTTACTGGGGATGGATATTTTGAATATGTAAAAGTTGATAATAAAAGAGTTGAGGAAAAGACATTTTCAAATTTTTTGGTGATTCATAGTTATTATGAAATAGGTAGTAATAACGTTGCAAATATTTTTGTTTTTACATGGAATAAACATTTTAAAGGATATGTTGAAATAAACATTTCTGGACATCAAATCGATGATTGTTGGCCTACTCACATAATTTCTTTATACTTATATTAATAATAAAAGGGGAGTTCTAGATTTTAAAATATGATAAATAGAAGAACTGTTGAGTATGAATATAAAATGATTTCATCGTTTTATGACAATTATATTAGTAAACATAATTATTTAGTTATTAAAAGTATGATTTTAGGAATAACTAATGAAGAAAATGAAGAAATAGAACTAATACATAAATTACATCGATTTTTAGTATGTATAATGATTGAATCTAAACAACATTTAATGAATTGTATTAATAATGTGTTTGGATTTGCATTTAGAAAGAACATAGATTCAATGTTTTTAACAAAGATTAGAAAAATTAATGATGCTAATTTGAATGATGTTCAAAAGAGTTTAAGGTTTATTGAAATATCAATGAATGAAGAGGATTTAATGAATTCTTTTTGCGCTTTTGTTTTAGGTGGTATTTATTTAAATCTGTATTTTAATGACTATGTAGTAGTTCCTGTTTATTTATTTGATAAACTTGGCGCAGTAGTAAATGATTATGAAATAAGAGATGTTTTCTATCAATCTTTGATTGAACAATGTTTAAAGAAACATGATACAACAATTAAAGAACGCGTTATCAAGAAATATATAGAATGCAAAGATGAATTTATTTTATTAGGTGTTGATGAACTTTGGTTATTCGGTTCAATAATAGACGAAACTTATTATGATGATAGTGATATAGATATTGTTTTAAAAATAAAAAAAGGTTATGACTTTTTGATTGCTTCTAATTATATTAGAGAATTTAATAAGAAGAATTTTGACAGGAAAAGTGATATTCTTGGGCAAGATGATTTTGAGAATCTAAATCCCAATTTACCTAAATTTAAAGTTTTTTAAAAATAACATAATATGAATTGTTTGATTAAAAAATTATTTTAGTATTGTGCTAATTGCATTTGTCTCTTGAGAGGTATAATATGAGTTCTGTAACTTCAAATAAAAAATATAAAATAACATTATTTCAAGTAGGTCTTAGTGATAGTGTAAGTTCATTTGACAAAACAAAGAAGTTATTATGTGAAGCTAGTTCTAATTTCATTAGGTATGGTTTCACAATTGATATGAGACATTTTAATCCTTCAAATAATTGCTTTTATTGAAAAATGAATGGATACTATGACAAATCAAATTAGGCTACAAATAATTTTAAGATATTAATTTCCAATATAGTTGCTCTTGCTAAAGAAAATGAAGGAAAAACAATTATGGTCAGTACATATTTAAATAGAGGATTTATGACTAATCATAATTTAGACTCTATTAAAAATCAAAAAATAAAATTAATTTATATAATTGATGTATTATTTGAGTTGATTGACAACGCTTTAAATAAAGAAAATATAGACGAGTTGGAGAATTGTAAAGTTGTTCTTGCTATTGAAGATGGATTAGATGGTAAAGCTGATAAGGTTCCGGGTGGATATGAAGAATATTATAAGATATATTCAAGTGAATATAATCATAAATTTATTCGTTATAACAAAAAGACTATTAGTCATTTATTAGCTTTATTGAACTAATAAGGTGAGCTTTATGAAAAAAATTATTTTAACTATTTTGTTTGTAATATCATCATTTTCCTTGAGTAGCTGTAGAGGACGTGATTTAACAGATTATCACATGGTTAATGAAAAGTGGGAAGAAAAGTATGATGATGTCGTATACTCTTTTGAATATATTGGGTGTACGAGTAATAATGTAACAATAAATATTAAAAGGGAAAACGATTTTTATTGTGAGGATGTAATTGATGGCAGTACTAGGTTAGAAGATAAAATATATATGTTTGCTTCAAAGACACTTACAAAAGGAAATTTTGATTATGTAAAGGTAAATGGGATTAAAGTAGAAGAAAAAATGGATTTGATCAAAATCAAATTTTGAAAATAAATATATAAATAACTTAAGGTGTTAGAAGGATTAGTCTTTTAATGCCTTTTATTAATTAATGAGTTTAAGAGTCTAAAATGCAAAGTCATTTATTATTTACTATCTATTGAGTATAACTGTCTAAAATGAAAATGCTTTCTTTATTCTATTTAAAATATTTAACTTTAAAAGATAAATAAGTAAGAGTATAATTTTTATGTTAATGGTGATATTATGAAAGATTTAAAACGTGTTTTAAGTTATCTACTTAAAGATAAAAAGAGTTTAATCTTAACTATATCTTTAGTAGTAGTAGAAACAGCATTTGAATTAATAATACCATTTCTAATGAAAGATATTATTAACTTAGGTGTTGAGAAGGAAGATATGCATCAAATATTAATATCAGGCCTTCTAATTATATTATGTGCCCTAGTATCTTTAGTAACAGGACATCTATATTCAATATTTGTAGGTAAAACTATTAGTAATTACACCTACAATTTAAGGCGTGATTTGTTTGATAAAATTCAAACATATTCATTTACAAATCTAGATCATTTTGAAACTACAAGTTTAATTACTCGTGTTATGAATGATAGCCAAATTATGCAAAATACATTACTTGGTACAATTAGACCTTTATCAAGATCTCCTATTCTATTATTCATGGGCGTAATACTTTGCGCAATCATGGCTCCAAATATGGTATGGATATTCTTTATTGCAATTCCTATTTTAATTCTAATAATGGTGCTTATAATTAGATATACAGCACCTAGATATTCTGTAATTCAAAAAGATGTTGATAACCTTAATTTAGTAGTTAGAGAAAACGTTACTGCAATACGTACTGTTAAGGCTAATGTAAGAGAAAACTTTGAAATTGATAAGTTTGATAAAGCTAATAGCAACGTTGCAAATACTACTCAAAATACATTTAAGATTGCAGTATTAAATACTCCTTTCTTTCAACTTACTATGTATGGTGTAACTACGTTGTTACTTGCGTTTGGCGCAATCAATGTACATAACAAAACATTAGAGGTTGGAACATTGTCTGCATTACTATCTTATGTAATGCAAGTATTAAATAGTATTATGATGATTTCTAATGCTTTCTTACTTTTGAATAGATCTTTTGCAAGTGCAAAGAGAATTAATGAAGTATTAAGTGAAGAAGTTACAATGAAGAGTGAGAATAATTTATGTGTTGAAAAAGGTGATATAAAGTTTGATAATGTATCATTTAAATATAAAGAAGGATCAGAACTTTATACACTATCTAATATTAATTTAGAAATTAAACAAGGTACATCATTTGGAATTATGGGTGGAACTGGTTCTAGTAAGTCTACATTAGTATCTTTAATACTTAGATTATATGATGTATCTGAAGGTAGAGTATTAATTGATAATATTAATGTTAAGGAATATGATTTAGTTAATTTAAGAGATAGTATTTCAATAGTTTTACAAAATAATGTATTATTTTCAGGTACTGTAAAAGAAAACCTTTTATGGGGAAATCCTAACGCAACAGATGAAGAGATTGAAGAAGCATTAAGGATATCTTGTGCCGATGAATTTATTGATAGACTTCCTGGTGGACTTGAATATGATTTGGGTCAAGGTGGAGTCAATGTATCAGGTGGTCAAAGACAAAGATTATGTATTGCACGTGCTCTACTTAAGAAACCTAAGATTATTATTTTTGATGATTCTACTAGTGCCTGCGATATGGAAACAGAACGTAAGATATTAAAAGGTATTAGAAGTTTAAAAGGTGTTACTAACATTATCATTGGTCAAAGAGTTAATTCTGTTAAAGAATGTGATGATATTATTATTTTAGATGATGGTAAGATAGTATCTGAAGGAAATCATGATACTTTATATGAGACATCTACAATTTATAAAGAATTATGCGATGTACAACTAGGAGGTAAGGAATAATGGCTGCAATTACTTCTAGAAAAAGACCTGATAATTTAAAGTTAACTATAAAACAATTATTAAATTATTTAGGTAAACATAAAGTGTTACTTCTAATAGTATCAATTCTTGTTACACTATCTGCGCTAGCTAATTTACTTGGAACTTATATGTTATCTCCTATTATTGATAACTATACAACTGATGAAAACTTTGATAAGTTGTGGCAACCAATCACTTTAGAGATTATCATTTATCTAATTGGTGTATTATCAACATTTGGTTATACTCAAATAATGGCTAGACTTGCCCAAAAGATGATTAAAGAATTAAGACATGATGCATTTTCGCATATGGAAACTTTGCCACTAAAGTTCTTTGATTCACGTACTCATGGAGAAATCATGAGTAATTACATTAACGATATTGATTCTTTAAGTGACGCGATGAACAATGCATTTGCAATGTTAATTTCTAATGCAATTCAAATTATAGGTTTAATGGTTTTAATTATTGTAATTAACTGGTTACTTGCTCTAATTTGTATAGCATTCTATATTATAATGTTTTCATACATTATATTTGCATCTAAAAAGAGTAAAAAGTATTATTCTAAATCAAGCCTTGTAATGGGTGAATTAAATGGATTTGTAGAAGAGAGTATCTCAGGACAAAAAGTTGTTAAAGTATTTAATCATGAAGAAGCTAATAAAGCTATATTTGAGAAGAAGAATAAAGATTTAAAAGAATCTAACTTTATTGCGATACGTTACTCAACATCTATGGTACCTATGGTTGTATCACTTTCCTATATTAATTATGCAATTGTTGCTATATTAGGTGGATTGATTGCGCTTGATTATATCCCAATTGTAACTCTTACACTTGGTGGCATTTCCTCATTCTTAGTGTTTGTTCGTCAAGCAGCTCTTCCAATAAACCAATTTACTCAACAATCTAATTTGTTATTAAATGGTTTAGCTGGAGCTGAAAGAATTTTTAAATTGCTTGCTGAAACACCAGAAATAAATGAAGGAACTACTATACTTGTTAATACTAAAGAAGATGATGGTAAGATAGTTGAAACTAATGACTTAACTCATCACTATGCATGGAAAGATATAAATGGTAAGTTGATTCCTTTGACAGGAGACGTTAGATTTTATAATGTTGACTTTGGTTATAATGAATCAAAATTAATATTAAAAGATTTGTCTTTATATGCAAAACCAGGTCAAAAGATTGCCTTTGTAGGTCCTACTGGTGCTGGTAAGACTACTATTACTAATTTAATTAATAGATTCTATGAAATTAATAGTGGTACTATTACAATTGATACTATAGACATAAAAACTATAGAAAAATCATCTTTAAGAAAATCTTTAGGTATTGTATTACAGGATACACATTTATTTTCTGGTACAATTGAAGAAAACATTAAGTATGGTAATTTAGACGCTACACATGAAGAAGTTGTTGAGGCTGCAAAGTTAGCTAATGCACACTCATTTATTAAGCGTCTACCTAATGGATATGATACGTATATAACAGGTGATGGAGCTAATTTGTCTCAAGGTCAAAGACAACTTATTTCTATTGCAAGAACTGCTATATCTAAAGCTCCTATTTTAATACTTGATGAAGCTACTTCAAGTATAGATACCCGTACTGAATCATTAGTTGAAAACGGTATGGATAAATTAATGGAAGGTAAGACAGTATTTGTTATTGCACATAGACTTTCAACAGTTAGAAATTCTAATGCGATAATGGTTCTAGAAAAGGGAAAGATCATAGAACGTGGTGACCATGATGATTTAATTAATCAAAGAGGATTATATTATAATTTAGCCACTGGTTCACAAGAATTAGAATAGAAGGTAATTATATGAAATCTAATGATTTAACGAAAGGTTCTCCTTTTAAATCATTGATATTATTCGCAATACCAATGATACTTTCCGTAACTTTACAACAAATATATAACATTGCAGACTCATCAATCGCTGGTAAAATGATAGACTCAAATGCACTAGCTTCAGTTTCTGCAAGTTATCCTATTACAATGATATATCTATCAATCGCAACCGGTCTTGGTATTGGTAGTGGTGTAGTTGTATCAAGATACTTTGGTGCAAAAGAATATAAGGAGACTAAAACTTGTATTTACACCTCACTTTTATTTACTTTTGTAGTGTCTTTAATTGTTACTGTGATTGGTGCTTTAATTACAAATTTAACTTTAAGACTTATTGACACACCAAATGATATCTTTACTGATAGTGCTACTTATTTAAGATTTTATTGTTATGGATTAGTATTTACATTCCTATATAATGTAATTACTTGTATATTCCAAAGTCTTGGTGACTCTAAGACTCCACTATATTTCTTATTATTTTCTACAATTTTAAATGTATTACTCGATATATTATTTGTTGGACCATGTAATATGAAAATATTAGGACTTGCACTTGGTACATTTATAGCTCAAGGAATTGCTTGTGTTTGTTCATTAATTTTCTTAATTAAGAGTATTAGAAAACTTCTTGTAACAAAAGAGAAGGCTAAAGTATTTGATTTTAGAATGCTTGGAAAAATTGAGGTAATCGCAATACCTTCAATATTTCAAGGCGCTACAATTAGTTTAGGTAATTTCTTTATTCAAAGAAATATTAACTCATATGGATCAGAACTTATTGCTGGATATGGTGCAGCATATAAGTTATGTTATGTAATAGTTAATATCTTTACAGCATACAGTAATGCTATATCTAACTTTACAAGTCAAAATCTTGGTGCTGGTAAACCATATAGAATTGTTAGAGGGTTAAAAGTATCGTTAATAGTTTGTATATCTTTCGCAGTAGTATGTGCCATACTTCTATGTGCATTACCTGATTTATTACTTAAGGTGTTTATGGAATCTAGTAATACTGATTCTATTAATTATGCGAAATCATTTATGTATGTAGTATCTCCATTCTTTATCATCTTAGGAATCAAGATGCCATTTGATGGTGTATTAAAAGGAAGTAAAGATATGATTGGATTTATGTTTGGTACATTCTCTGATCTAATCTTAAGAATTGTATTATCTTATGCATTATCTTATGCATTTGGTTATATGGGAATATTTGCGTCTTGGCCAATTGGTTGGGCTGTAGGTTGTACAGTAGTACTTATTTGTTACTTTACAGGTAGATGGAAGAAGATTAATCATCTAACTAAAGAAAAATTTATTCCTCAAGAAGATTAAATTAATATTTTGTATTTATGAGTTGTGGCTTTTGTCACAACTTTTTATAACTATTAATAAATATTTGACATTTTAATATAAATACGTTTTAATGAAATTAGTTTCAGTGAAATGGTTTTCAGTTAGATGTGATAACATGTTTGTTGGAAGAGAAAAAGAGATAAAATTAATAAAAGAATTTAGTAAGGATAAAGGTAAAGCCCTAATAATTTATGGAAAGAAAAAAGTTGGGGAAACTACTTTACTTAAAGAAGCATTAAAGAACGAAAAATATATATTTTTTGAATGCATAAAGTCAACATTAATTGATAATGTTAATGCTTTTGTAAATACATTGATTGAAAACAATATTATAGATTTTGATTATGGATTTAATAATATGATTTCATTATTTAAATATTTGAATTCTCTAAACATAAAATTAAATATTATTATTGATGAATATCCATATTTAAAGTTATTCGAAAAAGGTGAAACTATTGATTCAATATTTCAAAATATTATTGATAATTACTTAAGTAATATTAGTTTATTTATATCAGGATCTCATATTGGAATGATGAAGAATATGTTAGAAGAGAAAAATGCACGATTTGGTAGATTCTCTACATTAATTAAACTTAATGAATTAAATTATAAAGAAACTGAAGCATTTTACCCTACATTAAAAGCTTATGATAAAATTGCTTTATATTCAATTTTTGGCGGTTCTCCTTTTATAAATAAATTCTATAGATCCTAATAAAACCCTAAAAGAAAACATTTTTAATACGATATTAAATCCTAATATTTCTATTTCTAATTATGCTGAAAATTTATTAATATCTGATTTATCTAGCAGTGTTAATGCGGAAAGAATATTATATTCAATTGCGAATGGTAAGAAAAAATATAACGAAATAGAAAGTAAACTAGGACTTGCAAGTAATGGATTATTAAGTAAACAGTTAAATATATTACTAGATATGGAATTAATTAAAAAGATATATCCAATTAATGCAAAAGAAGATAAGAAAAAAGCATCTTATGAAATTAATGATAATTTATTAAGATTTTATTATTCATATATTTATAGAAGAAAAAGTCAATTAGAACTACTTGGAGCAGATTTGTTTTATGATCAATATATAGAGCCATCTATAACAACTTTTATATCCCATAGATTTGAAGATATAGCACGTACTTATTTCTCAATACTTGCAAAAAAGGGAAAATTAAATGGTATATATGATATTGGGACTTATTATTATGACGATAGTAGGAACAAAACTAATGGTGACTTTGCTGTAGCTTTAAAATTTGAGGATTCATATTCAATTTATGAATGTAAATATTACAAAAAAGATATAACTCATGATGAAATCTTAAACAAGATTAATCAAGTAAAGCAAATTAAAGGTATCAATATCAATAAAATAGGATTTATAAATGCTTCAAACCAAGTAAATATTTCTAGTGAATGTGAAATTATATCAGGTAGTGATTTATATAACGTCTAATCACTTACAAACTCTTAAATATAGACTATTTTAGAAATAAAGTAGTCTATTTAAATTTTTTGTTTGAAATGTTATTAATATAATTTAAAATAAATATAAAGTGAGGTTTTTAATATGTCTAATTTAACTACTAAAAAACAAATTGCATCAAGCTTTAAGGAATTACTTTTAGAAAAGCCACTTCCTAAAATTACTGTAAATGACATTGCCAAAAAGGCCGATATTACTCGTCAAACATTTTATTATCATTTTCCTGATATTGTTTCTTTAGTTGAATGGATTACTATTGAAGATAGTAATAAGGTGCTTGAAAATAAGAAAACGTACTCTTCATGGCAAGATGCCTTTCTTGCATTATTTAATCTTATATATGAAGATAGAGTATTCATTGACAATATTTACCACACTGTAAGTCATGAAATATTATCAAAATATTTATATAAATTAGTATACCCTGTAATTTATAGAGTTGTTGATGAGAAATCTCGTGGTAAAAATATTAAAGAAGAAGATAAGGTATTTATTACTAATTTTTATAAGTATGCATTTGTAAGTATTGTTTTAGATTGGGTTGATAAGAATATGAAACAAGAACCTAAAAAAATTGTTGATAAGGTATCTGCCTTACTTAGTGGTACTATTGATAATTGTATTGAAAATATAAATAAAAATAGTTAATTTTGACAATATTTGTCATTTGTCAAAATATTTTACAATGTTCAAATATTATAAGTTTTATTTTGCTTGAAATTTATTAAAATACAATTGTAAGTAAAAAGCAGGAGGTATTTTAATATGTATTATGGAGCTGGAACTTATGAAGCATTCGCACATCCTTTAAAACCAGAGGGTGTTGATAATAAGAGTGCATATATTATCGGAACTGGACTTGCAGGACTTTCTGCTGCATTCTATCTAGTTCGTGATGGACAAATGAAGGGTGAAAATATTCACGTTCTTGAAAAACTTGAACTTGCAGGTGGATCTTGTGACGGAAGGAAAGATGTAACTAAGGGATTCTACATGAGAGGTGGTAGAGAAATGGATAACCACTTTGAATGTATGTGGGATATGTATAGAGATGTAGAATCTATAGAAACACCTGGTATTTCAGTACTTGATGAATATTACTGGTTAAATAAAAAAGACCCTAACTATTCATTATGTCGTGCTAGTATTAATAGAGGTGAAAATGCACATACTGACGGATTATTTAAATTAGATAAGAAGTCAGCACTTGCATTAACTAAATTGTTTATGACACCTGAAAGTGAACTTGAAGATAAGGAAATTCAAGAAGTATTACCAGAAAGTTTCTGGTCAACTAACTTCTGGCTTTACTGGCAAACTATGTTTGCATTCCAAAGATGGTCAAGTGCACTTGAAATGAAGAGATATATTTGTAGATTTGTACATCATATCGATGGATTACCTGATTTTAGTGCTTTAAGATTTACTAAATATAATCAATATGAGTCTATGATTTTA
The DNA here is from genome assembly GCA_963628445.1 of uncultured Eubacteriales bacterium. Classification (GTDB taxonomy): domain Bacteria; phylum Bacillota_I; class Bacilli_A; order Acholeplasmatales; family Anaeroplasmataceae; genus JAEELC01. Next base: position 71,841 of record CAVGEZ010000002.1, on the reverse strand, counting down.
CCACTTGTAAAATATCTTGAACGTCATGGTGTAAAGATTACTTATGGTATTGATGTAAAGAATGTTGTAATTGATAATAAAGAAAATAAGAAAGTTGCAAAAAAGATTCAATACGTTGAAAAAGGTATTAATAAAGAATATAACTTAACTGAAAATGATTTAGTTATTATTACAAATGGTTGTTGTACTGATACTTCTTGTTATGGAAGCCAAAATGTAGCACCTGATTTATCTCAAATTAAGAATGGTTATGGTGAATCATGGGATATGTGGAAAAACATTGCTAAACAAGCTTTACATGGTGAGTTTGGTAATCCTGATAATTTCTGTAGTCATGTTGATAGAACTAACTGGATGAGTGCTACTATACAAACAAGCGATGAAGAAATTATAGAGCATATTATTAAGGTTTGTAAGAGAGACCCAAGAGAAGGTAAGGTTACAACTGGTGGTATTGTAACAGTTAAAGATAGTACTGATAATTGGTATTTATCATGGACTATTAATCGTCAACCTCAATTCAAGTCACAAGATAAGAACAGTGTCCTAATTTGGGTATATTCGCTAAATACTAATAGAAATGGTAACTATGTTAAGAAGCATATGAAGGACTGTACTGGTGCTGAGGTATGTATGGAATGGTTATATCATATTGGTATTGATGAATCTAAGATTAAAGATTATGCAAATAACAGATGTAATACCACTACATGCTATATGCCATATATTAATGCATTCTTTGAACCAAGAAAGAAAGAAGATAGACCATTAGTAGTTCCTCATGGAGCTGTAAACTTTGCATTTGTTGGCCAATTTGCAGAAACTCCAAGAGATACAATCTTTACTACAGAATATTCTATTCGTACAGGTATGGAAGCGGTTTATACATTGCTTAATATTGATAGAGCAGTTCCTGAAGTATGGGGTAGCCAATATGATGTAAGAGAATTATTAAGAGCTGGATACTATGGTCTTGATAAGAAGTCTTTAGAAGAAGTACCACTATCATTTAAAGAAAAAACTGCATTAAAGCTATTAAAGAAGAAGGTAAAGAACACTGATATTGAAATTCTTCTTAAAGAAAGTGGATTAATTAAAAAATAAGTAAATTAGGTAACGGGTGACCGCTACCTTTTTATTATGGAAAAATTGTCGGAAATAGTTTCACAATTTTTTATTTGTAGTCTTGTAATAAACTTGAAAAAAGACTAATATATCACTGATATATCACAAAAGGAGAAATTATGAGCCCATATGATTATATAAAAAAAGAAATAATATTAGCTCATCTTGAAGCAGGATCTGTATTCGATGAACAAGAAATAGCTAAACAATTAAATGTATCAAGAACACCAGTAAGAGAAGCTGTTTTAAGGTTAGCTAGTGAAGGATATTTAACAATAATACCTAGAAAAGGTACACTTGTATCTAATATATCGCTACGTGATATTAAAGAGGTATATGAATTTAGAATTATATTAGAATGTGCTTCAATAAATGAAATTAAACATATAGATAAATCTAAATTAGAATATTGGAAAGATTATTTTAATAAAGCTATTCTTAAAGTTCAAGACTTAAATGAATATTCTACTGATGAACTTGAAAATGAAGATAGTGATAAATTATTTCATGAAGATATTATTTCGTTTTTAGATAATAAATTAGTAAGTAAAGAAATAACTTTACTAATGGATAAGTCAGCTCGTATTAGATACACATCTAATATAAAGAATATTAATAGATATATAGAGTCTTTAAAAGAACATATAGCTATTATAGATGCGCTTATAAAAGATGATAAATCTAGTGCTCAAAAATTAATGAAAGAACATTTATTAAGTTCTTTAAGAGGTTATAATTTATAATGGATTTAGCACGTATTTCGCTTGAACAAGTATTTGTAATGTTCATAATGATTTTCTTAGGATTTTTACTAGTTAAACTTAAATTAATTGATATTTCTAGTAAAAAGAGCCTATCTAATATTTTGGTTTATTTAGTAGTACCATTTATGATCGTTAATTCATACCTTACTACAGACTTTGATGAATCTATAGCGCAAAATATAGGTTATGCATTCTTATCAAGTTTTATATTACTTGTAGTAGGTATTATAGTAACATTTATAGTAACTATATTCTTTAAAACAGATGATAAACCAGTACTTCAATTTGGATTAAGTTTTTCAAATGCAGCATATATGGGATTTCCATTAATTGAGGCTATGTTTGGAAGCGATGGTTTAATTTATGCATCATGTTTTGTATCAGTATTTAATATTTTACTTTGGACAATAGGATATATGACTGTATCACATAACTTTAATATAAAAGATGCACTTAAAGCTATATTAAAGACTCCAGTAATTTATTCTTTAATTATAGGATTAATATTATTCTTTGCTCGTGTAAGTGTACCTGATGTTATTTCAAAACCACTTTCAATGATTGGTTCTATGAATACACCAATCTCAATGATTATTACTGGTATGATTATTGCATCTAGTAACATTAAAGGAGTACTTAAGAATAAATATTTATGGCTTACAACTGCAATAAGATTAGTATTTATACCTCTTATTTGTTTAGCTATAGTTTATTTATTAAGCTTATGTAATATTGATGTTAAAGTATTACAAATAGTATTTATTCTTGAAGCTTGTCCGGTAGCCGCTATTACCTCAATATTTGCAATTAAGTTTAATTATAATGAGGATCTAGCTGGAAGTTGTGTTGTAGTATCTACCCTACTTTCAATTATTACACTACCATTGTTTACATTACTAATTACAAACATATTATAGGTGAATTATGAAATATATTATTAAGACAACATATCATATCGATGATATAACAAATGCAATAGAAAAATTAGAATCTGGAGATGAATTAGTACTTTCAAAGGGTACGTACTATACAGCTCCATGGGATTTAAAAAGTGATATTATTATAACACTAGAGGCTGGTGCTAGAGTATTCTTTACTCATGATAAATCATATTACAATGAAAAGAGATTTATTCGTTTTGAAGGTGTAGAATGTTTTGGTAACCATCCATTAATTTATGCTTTAAATTGTAAGAATATTACAATTCAAGGTGATGGTGAATTACATGGTAATGGTGTAGTTTATTATACTTATAAGAAACTTCAACAAGCAGACTGCGACGCTTTATGTAGAGCTGAATATAATCATGTAGCTGTAGAAAACAGAGTAGGTGACTTGTCTAAAACATATCTTAGACCTGACTTTATTGAATTTGTAAATTGTGAGAATGTATTACTTAAGGACTTTAAGATATTTGATTCTCCAATGTGGACAATACACCCTGTTTATTGTAAGAATGTATCAATTTTAGGACTTACTATTTCATCTGATGGTCCTAACACAGATGGAATTGACCCTGATAGCTGTGATAATGTGTTAATTGAGAAGAATACTATTATGACTGGAGACGACTGTATAGCAATAAACTCTGGATTAAATGAAGATGGTATTAGAGTTGGTATTCCTTGTACTAGAGTTGTAATTAAGAATAATAAGTTCTTAAAAGGTCATGCGGCAATCGCAATTGGTTCTGGTATGAGTGGTGGTGTTGAAAACATTCACGCATTTGATAATATTGTTGATGGATGTGAACGTGGTATAAGAGTTAAATCTATGCCAGGTCGTGGAGGATATGTTAAAAATATCTTATTTGAAAATATGACCATCAAGAATACTAAAGATGCAATTGAATTAACTATGGATTACCCATCATCTTCTAGTAAGCCATTAACTAGAATATATCCACATTTTGAAGACTTTAATTTTATTAACATCGACATTACTAATTCTAAAAATGGATTTATTGCATTAGGTTTATCTGATAACTATATTAAGAATGTTCATCTTGAAGGTATAACATTTGAAAGTTGTGAAAATGATACTGATATTAAGTATGCTTTCGTTGCGATAAAATAATTAATAAGAGGTTGTAAAATAACTTGTTTTAAAAAAGGAATTTTACAGCCTTTTTTAATGGCTTGAATTAGTTGAAATAACAAAATAGATATAGAAATCTTTTTATTACTAATATATTTATCATTAGATAAGATATCCTATTGAATGTAAATTATTTATAGGTGTAACGCATGAGCACGAATGATTTAGTTGGTTTCGGAATTGATTCAAATACTGAAATCCATTGTGGTGAGGCTGTGAATTTTTACTGTTGAATTGAGTGTTTGTAAGGTGCGTTAAGACATTCTTAGTTAGACCATATTTCGATGATTGGTGAATTCAATATGACTCTACTCTTATATAGAACGATGCATAAATGTCTATAAAATACAACCGACTAGTTTGGAATGGAATTTAAAGTAACAGATGATGGAAGAACATAATTTATCTATGAAGATTAAATTTTTTAACAAAGAACTAAAGATTTAATAAACCGATTTTATTGAAACTTAAAATGTAATTACTTTTAAGCAAACATAAATTAAAACCTTAAATTTAGAAAATATTTATTGTTTTTTTAATATAGTTGATAGTTTATAAAAATTGTTTAGCGGAAGACTCTCAATAAAAACTATATGTTTTAATTATGTGTTTAATTTTGAAAATGGCATTATAGAGATTAGAGAAAATAATAGTATATTAATAGATTGATGATAAAAGTGAATAGCTTTGTTTGAAATAATATTTCAAGAAAAGCTGAAAACACCAAAAAAAATGCGCTAAACAAGCGTTGACAAATTATAATATAAGAATTATAATATTAAAAATTAAAGGGAGATGGTATAATGTTTTTAAATGTATTTGAAGTAGTAATAATATTACCTACACAATTGAAAATGTTAAATCAAATTTTGATAAAGATTATTGCAAAATCTACTACATATGTTCAAGCTTGTTATGTCCATAATGAATCATTGGCCGGAGACAAATTATCAATATCAATTAAGGGTGTGGGATTGAACATATCAGGAAGAAATACAACATATTATGCGAAAGGAATAAATATTTATGTCTAAAAATAGAAGAAATATCTGGATAATTATATTTTCATTATTCTGGTTAATTATTGATATCGTATTATATGCGGTTGGAAATACTGTGGATGGTTTAATTTTAGCTTCCGTATATCCTCCACTTATAGTTATGGTTTATTTATTTCTTGATATGATTACGATTAAAAAATAGATGATATCCTTAAATTATTTATATTAAATAGTATTGTAAATATTAGCCTCACTTCGGTGAGGTTTTATTTTTTCGTTCTTTAAAATATTTAATGAACGCTTGTCATTGTCACAACTCTATTAGTGAACTTTATCAATATTTGGGGTATAATTAATATAGTTTTAATGGAGGTGCTACAATGGATAAAACTTTTATTTGTATAGATTTAAAATCTTTTTATGCCTCCGTTGAATGTGTAGAGCGTAATCTTAATCCACTTGAGGTTAATTTAGTTGTTGCAGATAAGGAAAGAACTGAAAAAACCATATGTCTTGCGGTATCACCAAGTCTTAAGGGTTTTGGAGTATCATCACGTCCTAGGCTCTTTGAGGTTGTACAGACTGTTAAGAATATAAATAATGAAAGACTTAAAAAGAACAATTATAAGCCATTTAAATCTAAATCATATTATGCTAAAGAGCTTCAAGATGGCGAGGTTGAACTTGATTATATAGTTGCACCTCCACAAATGGCTAAATATATTGAATATTCTACAAATATCTATAAGATTTATTTGAAATATATTGATTCTAATGATATCCATGTGTATTCAATTGATGAGGTATTTATGGATGTAACCCATTATTTAAATGCCTATAAGATGGATGCGGAAACATTAGCTAGAACTATTATAAAAGAAGTATTAGATAAAACAGGTATTACCGCAACAGCTGGAATAGGCACTAATATGTATTTGGCTAAGATTGCGATGGATATTGAAGCTAAAAAAATGAAACCTGATAAGTATGGAGTAAGAGTGGCTTATTTAAATGAACAATTATTTAAAGAAAAACTATGGAGTCATAAGCCACTTAGTTCTTTTTGGAGAATAGGTATTCAAACAGAAAAGCATTTAGCTAGAATGGGACTTTATACAATGGGAGATATAGCTAGAACTGCAATCGAAAATGAAGATTTATTATTTGATGAATTTGGTATTAATGCAGAACTTTTAATTGATCATGCGTTTGGAATTGAACCTACTGAAATCAAAGATATAAAGGCCTATAAACCAAAATCTACAAGTCAAACTGTAGGACAGGTTTTACATTGTGGATATAAGTATCAAGATGCTTTAGTAATTGTTAAAGAAATGGCTTATGAACTTGCACTAAAATGTTTAGAAAAAGACATTGTATCTAAACAAATAACTATAACTATAGGCTATGATATAGAAAGTACTAAAGGATATAGTGGTGAACTTGAAGAAGATAGATATAAGCGAATTGTACCTAAAGGTGTACATTCATCAATTAATTTATCTAAATATACGAACTCCGGAAGAGTATTTGAAGAGGCTGCTGTTGAACTATTTAATCATATAGTTGATAAATCTATACTTGTAAGGCGTTTGTTTGTTTGTGCTACAAGTACAAAATATAAAGATGAGGTTGTTGAGACTAAAGTACATCAATATTCAATATTTGAAGAGCCTAAAGAATATGATAAGACAGAACAAAAGCTAAATAACTATTTAAAGAAAGAAGAAACGCTAAATAAGACAGTATTAGAATTAAAAAAGAAATTTGGTAAGAATAGTGTGTTGAAAGGTACTGACTTAGAAGAGGGAGCTAATACAATCTTACGTAATAATCAAATAGGAGGTCATAAGGCATAATGGGTGAATATGATGATATTATTAATGTAAAAAGACCTATATCTAAACATCCTAAATTATCAATTTCACAACGCGCAGCTATATTTAATCCTTTTCAAGCTATGACCGGATATGATGAAGAGATTATTGAAACTAATAGGTATGTAGAAGCACGTATGCCAATGAGTGATGATTTATTAGAGGAATTAAATAATATGATTCAATATATATTAGCCAATATAGAAGAAGAATATTCTATAACTTATTTTATTAAAGATAAGTTAAAAGATGGAGGAACATATAATACTAAAGAAGGGATGATATCTAAAATTAATTTAAATGATAGATTTTTAATTATAGATGGCACTAAAATAATATTTGATGACTTGTATCAAATAAAGTTAATTTAATATATTTGAATTATATTATTAACTTTGATATAATTTATAGGCTAAAAAGGTGCGTGATTTTTATGTATTATTTTGATTATTCAGCTAACTATCCTTGTAAAAAAGAAGTACTTGAATATATGAGTGAAATAGAATTAGCTTATATAGGAAATGCTAATAGTATTCACAAGGAAGGTATTAAATCTAATAATTTATTTAAAGATTTAGATAGTAAGATTAAAGATTTACTAAATCTAGATGATAATAAAGAAATAATATATACATCAAGCGCTACTGAATCTAATAATTTAGCTATTAAAGGGATTGCAAAAAGCTATAATGGATTTGGACGTCATATTTTAGTCTCACCTTATGAACATTCAAGTGCTAATGCAGCTCTTGCAACACTTAAGGATGAAGGCTATGACATCGAATTTTTAAAATTAAATAAAGATGGTACAATAGATTTAGATTATTTAAGAGAAGCTATTAGAAAAGATACAATACTAGTTGTAACTATATTTGTTGAATCAGAGGCTGGTATTGTAAATGATTGCGAGTCTATTGCAGATATTATAAAGAGTAAAAATGTAAACTGTCACTATTTAGTTGATGCAACTCAAGGGTTAACTAAAATAGATTTAGATTTAAATAAATTAGATTTAGTTTCATTTACTCCTCATAAATTTGGTGGTTTAATCGGAACAGGTTGTCTAATTAAGAATAAAAGTACTATTCTTACACCACTTATAAACGGTGGAAAGAGTGCAACGCTTTATAGAGCAGGCTCAATACCGTTAGGACTTATTGCAAGTACTTATAAAGCTCTTGAAATCGCATTAGAAAATAAAGATGAAATACATGAATATGTTAAATATATACATAATTATTTAGTTAATAAATTAAAAGAAATAAAGAATATTACTATTAATAGTTTTGATTTTCCTTATATAGTAAATATTTCAATTAATGGCCTAAAGGCAAGTGAGGCTGTAGCTAAACTTAATGATATGGATATTTGTGTATCTCAAAAGAGTGCATGCTCTATAGCTAATACACCAAGTAAAACTATTATGAGTGTATATTCTAATAAAGCAAGAGCTCTATCTAGCTTTAGAATATCATTATCAGATTTAACAACTATTAGTGAGATAGATTATTTAATTGATTGTTTAAGGAGTATTGTTAAATGAAAAGAGAATTAACAAAACAACAAGAAATAGAAAGAAGTATAATTAAAACATATCGCTCAAAACTTTGGGCTCCTTTTATTAGTGCACTTAAGGATTATGAGCTACTTAAAGAAGGAGATACTGTATGTGTATGTATCTCTGGTGGTAAGGATTCAATGTTAATGGCTAAATTATTTCAAGAATTAAAGAAACATTCTGACTTTGAATTTAATGTAAAGTATTTAGTAATGAATCCTGGATATAATGAAATTAATTTGCAAAAAATATTAAATAATTTATCAATTTTAGGAATAGATGCAAAAATAGAAAATACTGATATATTTGAAATTGCAAACTCAACAGATAAATCACCTTGTTATCTATGTGCAAGAATGCGTAGAGGTGCACTATATAAACTTGCAAAAAATATGGGATGTAATAAGATTGCATTAGGTCATCACTATGATGATGTAATTGAGACATTTATGATGTCTATATTACAAAATGGATCAGTTCAAACTATGCTTCCAAAGCTTCATTCTCAAAATTATGGTGGAATGGAAGTTATAAGACCAATGTACTTAATTAGAGAACGTGATATTATCCAATGGAAGAATTTTAACGGATTGGAGTTTATTCAATGTGCATGTCGTTTCACTGAAAATTGTGCTATTTGTGACAATGGTGGCGGTGGTTCAAAGAGACTTGAAACTAAGTATTTGATTCATAATCTTGAAAAAGAAAATCCTATTATTGTAAAGAATATTTTTAAAGCACAATCTAATATTAAATTAGATATGTTATTAGGTTATAAGAAAGATGGAGTATATCACAACTTCCTTGATACCTATGATGAAAAATCAATTGATGAGGATTAATCATGGATATTAATAAAATATTTAAAAGAGTTAATATCTTTAAAACTATTTTACTTGTTTTAATATTACTTACTATAATATCTTTAGTTTCATTTGTATTTGATATTTTATTCATTGAAAAATATAAAATGAATTTAAGTGAAATCATATTATTATCTATTTTTTGTTTATGTATAATATTATCGATAGTTAATGGCTTATTTATTAACTCTATTTATAGAAGGGCTAATAAATGTTTGAATGAAATTGCAAAGAATAATTTTGATCTTGAGGCACATGAAGCAGCAAATATGTATAAAGCTTCAAACTTTGTATCAACTGTAGAACATGTAAATAAGAATTTATATAATTTTGAATTTGATGGAATTAAGGCTTTTGTATTTGATGTAATATTTATTAAAGATTCAAAGTCTCGTGCTTTAGCACATATGTATGTGTATGAAACAAGTGAAAATTTCAAAGAACATTATTATATGAATCATTCGTTATTTGTTAAAGGATTTGAAAACTATAAATTAGATGCAAAAGGAAATACTAATCTTTATCATTTTAAGCATGATGAGTTTGTTGCTCGCGAAGTTAGATTTTCATCTAACTTCTATATAGCATTTAAAGAAAATAGAATTTATTTCATTGATTTTAATAAGAAGATGTTTAATATTGAGACTGATTTAAAGAATAATGAAATGTTTAAATCTTATTTAAAAGAAAAAGAATTTGATATTGAACAATATTATAAGAAACTTATAGCATTAAAGTAGTCATTAATTGGCTACTTTTTTTATGTATATTGTTGCAATTTGTCATATGTTAGTCTATAATAACATATGTAAGTTAGAAGAAACTAACTATTTTATTAGGAGGTATATATGCCACTTATGATAGCACCACTAAATCAACCAATTAAGGTTGTTAAAATTTTAGCGGATGAAAAAACAAAGAAACATTTAGAATCATTAGGTATTACTATTAATTCTGTAATAGAAGTTGTATCTAATTCATCAAGTATTGTCTTAAAAATTAAAGAAGGAAGACTTGCAATTGATAGAGATTTAGCTTCAAGAATTGTAGTTGCCTAAAAAGGAGGAAATATGATTTTAAAGTTAAATAATTTCCAAATTGGCCAAGAAGGTAAAGTAGTTAAGGTCAATGGTGAAGGAAGAGTTAGAAGAAGATTGTTTGATATGGGTGTTACTCCAGGAGCTATGGTTTATTTAAAGAAAAAAGCTCCACTAGGTGACCCTATTGAAGTAACAATTAGAGGTTATGAATTAACACTACGTAAAGACGAAGCCGAACTCGTTGAATGTGAAATGGAGGAAAAATAATGAAGAAATTTGCCCTTGCCGGTAATCCTAACTGTGGTAAAACAACATTATTTAACGCATTAACAGGATCTACTGCTCATGTAGGTAACTGGCCTGGTGTAACAGTTGATAAAAAGGAAGGTCATTATAAGAAGCTTGAAGAAGACGCTTATATTATTGACTTGCCTGGTATTTATTCTTTATCACCTTATACTCCAGAAGAAGTTATTTCAAGAAATTATATTTTAGAAGAAAATCCAGACTGTATTATTAATATAGTTGACGCTACAAACCTTGAGCGTAACTTATATTTAACTACTCAATTACTTGAAATGGATGTTCCAGTAATTGTTGCGTTAAATATGATGGATTTACTTGAGAAAAACGGAGACACTGTTGATGTAGCCAAATTATCTAAGGAATTAGGTTGTCCTGTTGTAGCTATTTCTGCTGTAAAAGAAAATGGTATTGATACATTAATGAAGGAAGCTTATAACACTTCATTAAACCCAAGAACTGGTACTAGTGTATTAGCCGAATCAAGTATCGGTAACTTAATTACTAATGTAACTAACGCATACAAATCAGAAAATGTTAAGCATCCATTATTCCATGCGATTAAGTTAATTGAAAATGATGAAATTGAACTTAAAGGTCATGAAGAATATGTAAAATTAATTGATGATTTCAAATCAACTTATAATGATGAAACATTTGGTAATGACTTAGAAGCTGTTGCAGCTGACTCAAGATATAAATATATCACTGCTCATTTCTCTAATTCAAAAACTAAGCATGAATCTGAAAAGAAATTAACTAAATCAGACAAAGCTGACAAAATTTTAACAAATAAATGGTTAGGTATTCCAATTTTTATCTTAATTTTATTTGTAATGTTCCATTTAACATTCTCAGAGAATTTCTTATATCTTGGTAAATTGTTTGCTGATAAAGCACCATTTGCAGAAGGTACAATGTTTGAGGGATTGTTCTATACTGATGCAGGAATTAATTCACCTGGTGTAATATTACAAAGTTTCTTAACTAATATTACTGATAAGTTAACTGAATTAGCTAATACTGGTTTAAGCAATGCTAACGCACCAGCTTGGCTTGTTGGATTTATTTGTGATGGTGTACTTGCAGGTATCTTCTCAGTACTTTCATTTGTACCACAAATCTTATTGTTATTTGCATTCTTCTCAATTCTAGAAGATTCAGGTTACATGGCACGTGTAGCATTCATTCTAGATAGAATATTTAGAAAATTTGGTCTTTCAGGACGTGCATTCATGCCTATGATCATGGGATTTGGTTGTTCAGTACCTGCAATGATTAATACTCGTACTTTATCAGAAGATAATGAACGTCTTGCAACTATTAGAGTTATTCCATTCTTCTCATGTGGTGCAAAATTACCTATCCTTACTGCTATCGGTGGTGGTATAGTATCATACTTTGGAGTTGGTAATGCAGACTTAATTACTCTTGGTATGTATTTATTAGGTATGGTTACAGCTATTATTGCTGTTGTAATCATGCGTAATACAACAATGCGTGGTAAGGTTCCTCCATTTATTATGGAATTACCTGCATATCATAGACCTGGTTTAAAACCACTTGGATTACATGTTTGGGATAAAGGTAAACACTTCGTTAAGAAAGCATTTACTATCATTTTAGCTTCAACGATTTTAATTTGGTTCTTACAATCATTTACTTGGAGCTGGCAATATATTGAACAAGTTGATTTACAATCTATAGTTGACGAAGTTGCTGCTAGTGCAGAATGGAATATTGAAGAATTAATTATTGGTGATAATAATATTATTGAAGGTTTAACTGAAGTACAAAGCGAACAATTCTGGTTAGAATGTTATGCAAAATACAATGAAATTATATCTGCTCCGGGTTATTTATCAACTGAAGATTCAATTCTTGCAGGTATTGGTCAATTAGTTCAACCTTTCGTAACACCTCTTGGATTCGGTTCTCAACTTGGTAGAAGTGCTGGTTGGGTATTCGTTGTAGCTGCTGTAACAGGTTTAATTGCCAAAGAGAACGTTATTGCAACATTTGCTGTTCTTGCAGCTACAGTAGGACCTACTATTTTAGCTAATGCAGCACAAACTGGTGACAATGCTCAAATTGCTAATGCGTTTGCTAATATTTACCAAGCTTCAATTGATTCAGAAGAAGGTATTAGTGCAGCTAGTCAAATGATTACTGCTACAGGTATTAAGATCCCAGGATTAATTGCATTTATTGCATTTAATATGACTACTATTCCATGTTTCGCTGCTGTATCTACAGCAAAAGCTGAAGCACCTCAAGGTAAGTTTGCTTCAACAGTAGTATTCTGGATTGTTTGCTCATACATCGTTTCTTGTATCGTATACTTAGTTGGTTCTTGGTGGTGGACAATATTCATTATTGCAGCTCTAGCAGTATGTTTATGCTTTGCAATTCACTACATTAATAAGAATATAGATTCTAAGAAGGCACAAGCTATCTAATATGGTATTCTTAGAAATTATTGTTATCGTTCTTAGCGCATCTTTTGTATTATATATATTTGGAAGCCGTATTTATAAGCTTGTTAAATATAAAACTTCAGATACTTGTGAAGAATGTCACAATAATATGAAAAGAGCCGTTAAAAGAATGAAAAAGCAAAATGCTAAAAATAGAAAGAAAAAATTAAAAGAAGAACAGTCGCAATAAAATGCGATTGTTTTTCTTTTAGAATTGTTAAATTAAACTAATTATCATATAATAAATGAGTAAGTAGGTGAGTATATGTCAACACTAGAAGAAGAAAATAAAACCCTTAAACAAATAATTGAGGGTGTAGAATTATATAGAGAACAAAAACTTAAAAGAACATTATCAGACATTGGTAATCAAGATTTAATTTTATCTATAAGAGATATGATTTTAGAGGATGCAAATTATAGATCTATGATTATATCTTCAATTGGTAATAATTTCTTTTTAGATGATAATTTAACAGCTATTTTATTAACTGGTACTATTATTCAAAATTATAGATTTACAACAGCTAATTTGAGCGAAGCAGATAAAGATAAACTTGAGAATGATGAGAATTTTAAAAGAAGCATTGCAACTCAATCTTTAATGCAAATAATCACCATGTCTGAATCTTATGAAGAAATTAATTATAATAAGTTCTCATATACTCCAATAGTATCGGTTGATTATTCTATTGCAAAAATATTAATTAATAGAATAAATTCAAAATCTGATATGGAATCAATGTATAAATTACATAATGATAATAGATTATTTTATTTATTTCCTATTTATTTGAAAGAAGCAATGTATTCTTTAATTTCAACTCTTGTTTTATTATCACGTCACGCTTATTCTCAAGGTTTTATTACTCTTAGAACATTTATTGAACAAGTAATAATTATTACAACTCTTGCAAAACATCCTGAAGCTCTAGAATCATTTGAAGTTCATAATAAACTTAAGATTAATGAGGAATTAAAAGTTAATGTTAAGAGTGTTGATAAATATTTAGAAGCTCATGGAATAAACCCTACTAATATGACATTAAGAAGTAAATATATTGATTATGGATGGTTAGATTCTATAAATGAATTCCAATCTGATCAATCAAAGAAGATGTATAGAGTTAAAACTATGGCTAAGATAGTAGGTCTTGATGAGTACTATGAATGGTATGCAAATTGGTCTAATTATGTACATTCTAACTTTTTATTATTAGATATTGATTGGAATAGATTAGTAAATGTTGGTATTTCTCAAATATCAACCATTTTAATTGGAATGGTGGATATGTATTCATGGCTTTGTGGATATACATTTAACTATAAAAATATTGATTTAAAAAAATATTTAGCTGATTTAATTCAAGCCCTAAAACATGTCGAGGGTGAAGAATGTAATTATGATTTGGTTAAAGAAAATTAAAAAAACTAGAATTTAATTTCTAGTTTTTTAATACCTATTTTTTGTTAAATCTTAGGGCTATATCTTTAGGATCATATTGGAACAAACCAGCCATAGCTTTATCTTTTTCTGTCATATTGTATGTATTAATATAATCGAAAATAAATTCGATATCTAGATCAGTTAAATCTGAATAGGAATTATTTTCATATTTATAAAATATTACATTACCAAATAGACATCTTGTAACAGGAATATCTTTTTCACTATCATAGACAAATATATTTGGTTCTAGTCCTGATTCAAAACCTAGAGGGTTTGATATAACTAAAATATTGTGTTCGTCAAAACTATTATTTATATGAATTGCTTCATATTTAGGTCCTAAGTATAGAGTTTTAATTTCATCTGTTGGATCTAGATTATCAACATATGCATTATATCCTGTTTTTTTAATTATTGCGCGAGCCATTGTATCACCTATTAGGATTATAACATAAATTTAATGTGATTAACTATAATAAATTAAAAGATTTAAAAAATTAAAAAACTTGAAATATAGAATGAATTTATATATAATATGTCTAGTGTTTAAAACAATGATGGAAGAGTAGTAAATATAATAATTATCTTTACAGAAAATAAGCGTTTGATGAGAGCTTTAAGGTAAATTATATTGAATTCACTTTCTAGTGATTCTAATCAAATCCGTGTGTCGCGTTAAGACGTTTAGAGTGCAAGTTAAATACTTGAACAAAGGTGGTACCACGATAATTCGTCCTTTTTACTGAAGGACGTTTTTTTATTTTAGGAGGAACAAAATTATGAGTATGAAAGAAGATTTGGAAAAAGCTTTAGAAAATGCTAAAGAAAGCTTTGCAAAAATCAAAAACAAGATTGAATTAGCTAATGAAAAATCTAAATGGTTAGGTAAGAAGGGACCTTTAGCTGAAATTATGGCAAATATGCGTAATTTAAGCCCTGAAGAAAGAAAAGAAGTAGGTCAACTTTCTAATAATACTAAACAAGGTATTAGTGATTTATATGAAGCTAAATTAAAAGAATTAACCGATCAAGAGATTAATGAAAAAATTAATCAAGAAAAAATTGATGTTACTCTTCCTGGTTATGATTTTAAGGTTGGTACAATCCATCCTTTAATGAAGACTATCGAAGAAATGGAAGATTTATTTATAGCTCAAGGATATGAGATTGCTGAAGGACCTGAAATTGAAACTGATTTATATTGTTTTGAAAAACTAAATTTACCTAAGGGTCATCCTGCACGTGATATGCAAGATACATTCTATATTGATGCAGAAAGATTATTACGTAGCCAAACTTCACCAGTTCAAGCTCGTACAATGGAACTTAAAGAGGGCAAACCTATTAAGATTATTTGCCCAGGTAAGGTTTATAGAAGAGATGCAGATGATGCAACTCACTCTCATCAATTCATGCAAATGGAAGGATTAGTACTTGGTAAAGACATCACTATGGGTGATTTAAAGGGTGCTCTACTTTCTATTGCAAAGGCTATGTTTGGTAAGGATAGAGAGATTAGACTTCGTCCATCATTCTTCCCATTCACTGAACCAAGCGTAGAAGTTGACGTATCTTGTGCTAGATGTGGTGGTAAAGGTTGCCCTACATGTAAAGGAACAGGTTGGATTGAGGTTTTAGGTGCTGGTATGGTAAACAACCATGTACTTGAAATGTCTGGATATGATCCAAATGAAATTCAAGGATTTGCATTTGGTGTAGGTGTTGAAAGAGTCGCAATGCTTAAATATGGTATTGATGACATTAGAAATTTCTACACTAATGATATAAGATTTTTAGATGAATTTAAGGAGGAACGTTAATATGAAGGTTTCACTAAATTGGTTAAAGGATTATCTTGATTTATCTAATATTACAACAGATGAATTATTTAAAGTTTTCTCTTATCATATTACTGAACTTGAAAGTGCTGAATATCTATGTAATGTAGATAATTTGGTTGTTGGTTATGTTAAGGAATGTGAAGAGGTTGAAGGAACTCATTTACATAAGTGTTTAATTGAAATTAAACCAGGTGAATATGCTCAAATCGTATGTGGAGCTCCTAATATGCGTCAAGGTGTTAAACCAATTGTTGCACTACCAGGTGCTGTTCTTCCTCATGATTTTAAGATTAAACCATCTAAGGTTCATGGTATTGAATCTAATGGTATGTGCTGTTCTTTACAAGAATTAGGTATTGAAGAAAAATATGTACCAGAAGAATTCAAAGATGGTATTTATTTACTTGATGATGAAGCAGTTGTTGGAAGTAACCCACTTGAATACTTAAAACTAAACGATTTCGTATTTGAACTTGATCTTACTGCAAACAGATCAGACTTACTTTCTATCGAAGGTGTAGCTTATGATTTAGGTGCTAATTTAAATCAAAAAGTTGAACCTAAAAAGTTTGAATTAAAAGAAGTGGCTGAAAAGAACCCAGTTCAAATTGAAGTGTTAACTGATAAGTGTACAAAATACTTAACTCGTACTATTAAGAACGTAAAAATTAAAAAATCTCCATTATGGATGAGAGAACGTTTAGTTGCATCAGGAATTAGACCGATTAATAACGTAGTAGATATTACTAACTATGTTTTAATGGAATTAGGTCAACCACTTCATTCATTTGATTATGACAAGTTAGGTAATCATATTGTTGTAAGAGAAGCAAACGAAGGCGAAACTATCAAGACACTAGATGATATTGATAGAAAACTTGAAAAAGGTGATATCCTTATTACTAATGGACAAACTCCATTATGTATTGCAGGTATAATGGGTGGAGCCTCAACAGAAATCACTGATTCAACTACAAATGTAGTACTTGAGGCTGCATACTTTGAACCACTTCAAATTAGAAAAACTAGTAGAAGACTTGATTTAAAGAGTGAATCTTCAACTCGTTTTGAACGTACTATTGATTATGTAAGAGTTAATAGAGCACTTGATTATGCTGCATATCTATTATCAGTTTATGCTGATGGTGAGGTTTTAGCTCAAGTTAATGGTATCGAAAATAAATACCAAGAACATCACGTTGAAATTACTACAACTAAGATTAATAAAGTTCTAGGTACAAGCTTTAATGATTCTCAAATTGAAGCTATGTTTGATAGATATCAATATAAGTATGATATCAAAGATGGTAAGTTTGTTGTAACTCTTCCATCTAGAAGAATGGATTTACTTGAAAGTTATCAAGATATTATTGAAGATGTAGCTCGTTTGTACGGATATGATAATATTCCTACAACACTTGCATATACTAACTCATTAGGTGGTTTAACTGATAAACAAAGATTTGTAAGAAGTTTAAGACATAATTTAGCTATGTTAGGATTAAAGGAAACTATCAACTATTCTTTACAAGATGAAAAGAGTGTTGATGACTTTAATCTAGATCCAATGTCTAAAGTAAAAATCTTAATGCCTATGACAGATCAAATGTCAGTAATGAGACATTCATTAATCAACGCCTTACTTAAGAATATTAATTATAATAAAGCTCATAAACAAAATGATTTAGCTTTATTTGAAATAGGTAAAGTATATTCTAATGAAGCTGAAACAACTTATGTATCTGCTGCATTTGAAGGCTTATTTGAATCATCTTTATGGCAAGGAAAGAAGAACAATGTAGATTTCTTTGTAGTAAAAGGTATTGTTGATACAATTCTTTCAAAGTATAACTTTGTTGCAAAATATGTGCCAATTGATGACAAACCAGTTAATTTCCATCCAGGAAGAAGTGCCTATATTGAAGTATCTGGTAAGAGAGTTGGTATCATAGGTGAAATTCACCCTCGTTATGCTAAGGAACATGATTTAAATGAATGTTATGTATTTGAAATTAATTTAGACTTATTATATTCATTAAAGACTAGTGAATTTGCATATAAATCTATTTCTAAATATCCTTCAGTAACACGTGATTTAGCTATCGTACTTGATAAGAATATTTCAAGTGATGAAGTAATTAATGTTGTTAAGATGGTTGCAAAAAAGAACTTAGCCGATATTAAGATATTTGACGTTTATACAGGTGAAAATGTGAAAGAAAATGAAAAATCTATCGCATTATCACTAACTCTTGAATCTCAAGATAAGACTCTTGAAACAGAAGATATTGAAAAGATTGTTAAGTCAATTTTAAATAGATTAGATGCTTTATTACATGCAAGATTAAGATAATAAGAATGGTAGTACTAAAATGAAAATTGGTACTACCTTTTTAAATCTTTTAAAAGTAAATAGAATATGTTATAATTTTTAAAGATAATGCAAGAAGAGGTAAATATGAGAAGTATTTATGATATTTCAAGTGATGAATTAAAAGATTATTTTGTATCTAAAGGATTAAAACCTTATAGAGCTACTCAATTATTTGAGGCAGTATATAGACAAAAAGTTAATTCTTTTGATGATATCACTACAATGAAAAAAGAAGTAATCGAAGAATTAAAAAAAGATTTTACTATTAATACTTATGAAGTTGTAGTACATCAAAAGAGTGTTGATGGTACTGAGAAATTCTTATTTAAATTAGAAGATGGTAATTTAATCGAAACAGTACTAATGACTCATAATTATGGTACTAGTGTTTGTGTAACTAGTGAAGTTGGATGTAATATGACTTGTGCTTTCTGTGCATCAGGAATGCATAAAAAATTAAGAAATCTTACAGCTGGTGAGATGGTTATGCAAATTATGTCTGTAATTAAGGAATCAGGACGTGATGTATCTCATATCGTTGTAATGGGTATTGGTGAACCATTTGATAACTATGATAATGTAATGCGTTTTTTACGTATTGTAAATAATGCACATGGACTTGAGATTGGTGCTCGTCACATTTCTGTATCAACTTGTGGATTAGTTCCTAAGATTTATGATTATGCAAGTGAGAATTTACAATCAAATCTTGCAATCAGTTTACATGCACCAAATAATGAAATAAGAGATCAAATAATGCCTATTAATAAGGCTTATAGAATAGAAGAATTAGTTAAGGCTATTAGTGATTATATTAAATTAACTAATAGAAGAGTAACTATCGAATATATTTTAATTAATGATTTAAATGATTCTGTTAAATGTGCAAATGAATTAGCTGATTTATTACATGGATTGAATGTTTACATTAATTTAATTCCATATAACGAGGTTAAAGAAAAACCATTTAAGCGTTCAACTAAAGAACATATGACTAAGTTCTATGATCAATTAAAGAAGAGAAGCATGAATGTTACATTACGTCTAGAACAAGGTTCAGATATTGATGCAGCATGTGGTCAACTTAGAAGTAATAATATAAAAAAGTAAGGTAATTATGCATAAAGGAAGAATAGTTAATTTAAACGCTGGAGTTTATCAAGTACTTGATAATGGCACTATAATAGAAGCTAAAGCTAGAGGAAAATTAAGAAAAGTTAAACTTGATAAAAATTCTACATTTAATAAAGGAAATAATAATAAATTATCTAATAAAATTGACACACAGTTTATTAAATTATCACCTAAAGTTGGTGATATTGTAGAATATGAAATTAATGATGGCATTAATTATATTACAAACATTGAACCTAGATTTAATGATTTAATTAGACCATGCATTGCAAATTGTGATCAAATTCTTTTAGTAATGTCTGCAAAAGAACCTGATTTTTCAAGTTATTTATTAGATTTATTTATTGTTAATTTAAAGACAAGCAATAT
This sequence comes from uncultured Eubacteriales bacterium, assembly GCA_963628445.1. Classification (GTDB taxonomy): domain Bacteria; phylum Bacillota_I; class Bacilli_A; order Acholeplasmatales; family Anaeroplasmataceae; genus JAEELC01. The sequence continues at coordinate 51,568 of CAVGEZ010000002.1, read as the reverse complement.
TAAGCCTATAATAATAATTACTAAGATTGATAAAGCTAGTGAAGAAGAGTTAAAAAATATTAAATCAATAATGGATTATTATAAGAATAATCTAAAATATGAAGTATTCTACGTAAATAGTAAGGATAGTAATACTAATTTAGATGATATAAAGGAATTGCTTAAAGGAAAAGTTACAGTTTTAACTGGACAAACTGGAGCTGGTAAATCAACATTTATTAATGCATTGATTCCAGGATTTAATTTAGCAACTCAAGAAATTAGTAGTGCTTTAAATAGAGGAAAACATACAACAAGACAAATTCATTTATATCAAGAATTTGGAGGCCTTGTTGGGGACACTCCAGGATTTTCAAAACTTGAAATATTTGTTTCAAATGATGAACTTGCATCTCTTTTTCCTGACTTCGATTCATCATGTTGTAGATTTAAAGATTGTAAACACTTGATGAATTCTAAAGATTGTGGTGTTAGAGCAGAAGTAGGGAAAACTATTTTAAAATCTAGATATGACAATTATATAAAAATATATGATAAAATTATAAGTGATAATAAGAGGTATTAATTATGAAAGTAGCTCCTTCAATACTAAGTGCAGATTTTTCTAATTTAGAACAAAGCGTTAATAGGGTAAATAGTTGTAGTTTTTTACATATAGATGTAATGGATGGTGTATTTGTGCCTAATATTTCTTTTGGTGCAATGATACAAAAATCAATTAGAAAGAAATTTTCTAATCATATTTTTGATACCCATTTAATGATTATTGATCCTATTAAATATGTTAAAGATTTTGCGGAAGCTGGAAGTGATTATTTAACTTTCCATATCGAAGCTAAATCTGATATAAAGGAAACAATAGATCTAATTCATTCATATGGTATGAAGGCTGGTATATCAATTAAGCCAAATACAAATCCAGAAGTTCTTATTCCGTATTTAAATGAATTAGATTTAGTATTAGTAATGTCTGTAGAACCAGGTTTTGGTGGTCAAAGTTTTATGTCTAATTCTCTTGATAAGATTGAGTGGCTTTATAAATATAGAGAAGAACATAATCTTAAATACTTAATTTCAGTTGATGGTGGAATTAATGATAAAACTTATCAATTGGTTTTAGATAAGGGTAGCGATATTGCAGTTATGGGTTCTTTTATCTTTAAACAAGAAAATCCAAATATGTGGATTAAAGAAATTGAAAATAAACAATAATAAAGTAGTTAATATAAAAAATAAATTTTTTGAAGTTGTAGTATCTTCTCATGAAGACACAATAGAAGATGACTGTCACTAAATTTTAAATACCAAGATTCAAATTGTGGATGTTAAAAAAGTATTGCAATTTGAAAGGATTTTGGTATAATTTATATCGTATTCCATAAGGGAGTAGTTCACTTTATATAAGCGGTTGGTCTACATAATGGTTTATCCAGGCTCAACCTTAAAGAACGAGACTTATGCTTACCACATGAAAAAGGTAGGCATTAGTCTCTTTTTTTATGAATTTTTAAATTTTTTGGAGGATTGTATGATATTAAATATTGAGGCAGGACAATTAATATCAACAGGATTAATGTTAGGTCTTGGACTAACGATGGATGCAGCAGCTGTATCTATGGCAAATGGTTTAGAAGAACCAAACATGAGCAAGAAGAAAATGATCTTTATTGCGTTCATGTATGGTTTGTTTCAAGCACTTATGCCTTTGATTGGTTATTTCTTTGGTAATGCATTATATAATAATGTACCACAAATAGAAAAATATCATTTAATACCAATTTGCGCCTTAGTTATTTTAGCTTTCTTAGGTATTAAAATGATTATTGATGGTATAAAAGAAATTAGAAATAAATCTAGTGATGAAGATATTTTAAAAGAAGCTAAAGGGTTAACTTTTAAAGTTATATTTATACAAACTATAGCTACATCAATAGATGCACTATCTACAGGATTAACATTTTCTGATTATAATGCAAAAGAAGCGCTAATAGTATGTGCACTAATTGCACTTGTTACTTTTATTGTTTGTATTATTTCACTTATTATAGGAAAAAAGTTTGGTGCTAAATTTGGTAAAATTGCATTAATTATTGGTGGCATAATTTTAACAGTAATAGGACTTGAAATTTTTATAACAGGAATGATAGGGTAAATTAAAAAAAGGCTTTAGGGCCTTTTTTTAACACTATAAAACGCAAAAAATCGGCTTAAAGCCGATTTCATCTATGCGGTTAAACTTAAGCTCTCTTAAGGTTTCCCTTTTTAAGAACGCTAGCAGCAACTTTTACCTTCTTAACTGAACCATCTTCTAAAACGATGTGAGCAGTTTGTAAGTTAGCTTTCCAAGTACGACGAGATGCATTTAAAGCATGTGATCTCTTATTACCGAAAGTAGTTGTCTTACCAGTTACATAACATTTTGCCATAATATAAACCTCCTTGCTCAAACATTTATTTTTACAAGCCTTGTTATTATAACTAATTTTAAAGTTTATTTCAAGTGTTATTTATATTTTTCCTTTAATTAATTTTGCTAAAGTTGATATCATTATATAATATATAACATTTTTTAGTGCGATTTAACGATATTTCAGACGTAAATTTAAATAAAAATATGTGTTTTTCAATCTTTTTCTGTTAAATAACACTAATATGTTTGTAAAAAAAATAAAATTATGCTATTATATATAGGCATTTTACTTTTACAAAGACTTTTTATTGTAAAAAAACGAATGTATGATATAATAATTACATAGTAAAAAACTATACTATGTAAGATTAAATTGAATTATTTGAAATTATTTTTTATTTTTTATAAATATATTTTATCATTTAGGAAGGTGTTTATATAATGGCTGTTAATTCGGTTAATGGTAAGATGTTTAAGAAAATGGTCACTAATGGTGCTATTAATCTTAAAAACAACTGTGAATATATTAATTCATTAAATGTATTCCCAGTCCCAGATGGAGATACTGGTATAAATATGTCTATGACAATTGAATCAGGTGTTATAGAAATTAACAAATGTGAATCTGATTCAATTATTGATTTAACTAAAATATTTGCACGTGGACTATTAATGGGAGCTCGTGGAAATTCAGGTGTGTCTTTATCGCAATATTTTAGAGGATTATCTGTTGCGGTAAAAGAAATGCAAAAGAATACTTTAAATGTTGATGATTTAATTTATTGTTTAGGTCAAGGTAAAGAAATTGCTTATAGAGCATTTAAAGATCCTATCGAAGGAACTATGCTTACAGTTATAAGAGAATCTTATGAAGCTGTAAAGGATAAAAAGTTTGCAAATGTTGAAGCTTTGTTTGAGGCTTATTATGAAGCTGCAAAGGTAAGTGAAGCAAACACTCCTAATTTACTTCCTGTATTAAAGGAAGCAAATGTTACTGACTCTGGTGGAGAAGGTTTCTTAAAAGTTGTTGAGGGTATGTATAAAGCTATCAAGGGTGAAATTATCACTGAAGAAGTACAAGATACTCAAGATGAAAACTATGTATATAGTGCTGATTTCAAAATTATTTTAAAGGACGAATCTATCCAAGTATCTGATGTAAGAGACTCTCTTGCAATAGATGCTACCGTTGATATTGAGGCTGAAGGTCAAATTTTATCTGTTCATGCTGGAACTGATTTTATCGGTGATGTATTAAATAATGCATCAAAGTATGGATCTTTAGTTCAAATTAACATCAAGAACGAAGAATTAAATGATGAATTACCTCAAGTTCAAAATACTGAAAGAAAAGAAATTGCTTTAGTTACTGTTGCGTTTGGCGATGGTATTAAAGAAACTTTCAAGGAATTAGGATGTTCAGTAGTAATTAATGGTGGTCAAACAATGAATCCATCTACTGAATCATTTGTAAATGCATGTAAAGAAGCAAATGCTGATAATATCATTATTATTCCAAATAATGGTAATGTTATTATGGCTGCTGAACAAGCTTCAAAAATGATTGAAGGATGCAATGTAAGAGTATTAAAAGCTAAGACTATAGCTCAAGGTTATGCTTCATTAATGAGTTTTGATGAAACATCATCAATCGATGATAATATTGAGGCTATGAGCGAAGCTATATCTAATGTTAAAACTGGTGAAGTTACATACGCTGTAAGAGATACTGCAATTAACGGTGTTGAAATTAAGGCTAATGATTTCATGGGTATCTTAGATGGTGATATTATTGTATCAAAATCTGATAGAATTGATTCTACTAAGGATTTATTAAAGAACGCAGTTGACTCTGAATCTTCTGTCGTTACTATTTTTGTAGGTAACAATGTATTAGAAGATGAAGTAGCACAAATAGAAGAATACGTATCTTCATTATCTGATGATGTTGAATGCCAAGTCGTTCAAGGTAATCAAGAAATTTATTCATATATCATTGCAATAGAATAAAAATATAAAGGTGAAATGACTTAATTTGGTTGTTTCATCTTTTTATTTTAGTTTTTAAACTTAAATTAGCTATAGTAAAGTTCTGTATGAACGATAAATTAAATTCGAGAAAAATAAATATTTTCTAATTAAATTTTGTATCAATACAAATATTGACAAACAAATAAATGGGCGTATAATATTTTATAAATATTGTTTGAAAGTGGTGATAGTATGATTGGAATTTTATTAGGAGGAATATTACTAACTGGAATCGTTGTAACTAGCGAGCCATATGTAATGGAAGGCAATTATATTGATGCAGATGTAACTAAATACAATAGCGTAGAAATACCTATAGATGATAAATTAGGTAGTGGAATTAAGATAGAAGAAACTAAAAAACAATACAATAGTATTGGTACTTCTAAACCAAGTACTTATACTCAACAAATATTATATAGATATCCTAATACAATTTCAGCTCCTATAGAGATTTATGGCGATAAGTATCTAAGCTTAAATTCTAAAAGTTCAGTTCAATTGTCTTATTCCCAAACTAAAAGTGTATCTCAAACATATAGTTTACAAGTGGCCACTTCTGTTAGTGAATCACTTCAAGGCAGTGTTAAAATTCAAACAGGTTTAGGTTCTGTAAAAGCGGAGGCTAGTGCTACACGTTCAATTGGTTTTACAGGTTCTATTGCCAATACAATTACAGATAATTATACAAGTACTGTTTCTCATGGGGAATCTATTAATTTTGCGATTAATAAAGCTGGAACATATAGACTAGAAACTAGAGCGATGTTTAATGTATATATAGTAGAATATGTAACAGGCGTATATGATTTAAAACGTGTGGGTAATAAATATGTATATACTGATACAATAGCTTATTACACAATTGAGACGTCATATATATTATCATACATCAAAGGAACAGATAGTTTAGGACTTTTTAAATATAATTGGAATAGCACAACAAATAAATATGACCTTGATCAAGATTATGCAAGAGAACTTTTTGTAAGTACTAATATAAATTTTGTTGATTGATATGAATTATATAGAATTAAAAGATATTTATTTAAAATTTAATAATCAAGTCATATTTGAAAGTGCTAACCTCGAAATATCTAATCCAGGATTTTATTTTCTAATTGGTAGAAATGGTTGTGGTAAAACCACACTATTTAATGTGTTAACAAAAAGAGTAGAATTGGATTCAGGAAATATATCAACAAAAAATGAAGAAGATATAAGTTACTGTGATGCAAATTCTATATTGTTTAACAATTTGACAGTAAGAGAAAATCTACTACTAGTTACAGACAATTTAGAAAATATAATAAAACTGTTAAAAAAATTTAATGTTGAAAAATTAATTGATGCAAAACCTAAAAGCTTATCTGAAGGAGAAAGACAAAGAATAGCTATTATACGTACTATTTTAGAAGATAAACCTATTATTTTGCTAGATGAAGTTACAAGTCATATTGATGATGAAACATCATATATTATATTAAATTTTCTTAAAGAGTTGTCAAAAAATCATATTATTATATATGCAACTCATTATAAAAAAGAAGTGAAAGACTTTGCTGATTATGTCATTCATATTCAAGATAAAAAGATAGAATTAAATAGTAAAAATGTAATTGATAATAATATAGAAGAACATGTTAAATCTAACTATATACCTACTAAATTATTAAATAAAATTATACGATTTATTCCTGATTATATTTTTTCTATTGTGTTTGCTGTGTTAATTTGTGTTACATTTTTAGTAATTTGGTTATTTCAAATGACTCCAAATAAAGTAATATTAAATGTAGAAAAAAAATCCCTTAATCCACAATATTCTGTCATAGATGATTATTCTATGAATATATTTGATAGTTCAAATGAAAATAACTATATTGATACTAATGTAGATAATTTTGTTAAAGATTTTGTTAGTAACAATTCGAATTTTCATATAGGGTTCAAATATTATTCGTTTCGTGCTGATAAAGGTTATGATTATCAAGATGCTCAAATACAATATTATTTGTTTGACAATGATTTAGATGATTATGAAATATTATTGAGCCAAGATACTTATGAAAATTTAAAGGATAAGAATTTGATATCAAATAATAAATTTAAATTTAGAAATGTTGAAGCAAATATTAACATTCTTGAAGGTAATTATTATTTTGATTTTTTTATTACTAATGAATATACTTTCAAACAAATTGATAAATTTAATACTACATATGTAAATACAACAAATGAAACACAAGTACATCTAACAAGTGGAAGATTGCCTGAAAATGACAATGAAATTGCTGTATATCGTTATCAAAATAAAAATATAAATGATACTTATGAGTATTCATATGGTGGTGTAACAAAAGAATTTATTGTTGTTGGAATTTATGATTATGTCGAAAGTTCGATTTATGAAACTATGCCTTTGTGTATTGTAATTGATTCAGCTTTCAATTTTGCGTTAGAAGGTGATGTATTAAAAACAAGATATATAAATTTTATAGCTTATGGTAATACGTTAGATTTAACGGAAAAAGATATGAATTATATATTAGATTCACATTTGTATATAATTAATGATATGATTGAAGAATCTTATAATGCATATAATAATTTTAAAAATATTAGAAGTGATTTTGCTAGAATGTTAATATTTACAATAACCTTTGACGTTCTAATTCTTTTCTTCTATGTAATACTTTGGTTTAATTCTAATCGTGATAGATACTTAGAATTAAGAAAATTAAATAGAATAAAATCAATTAGAAAAAAATGTATTAAGTCTAAGATTATATTGAATTGCTTCATATTGGTTGTTGGAATTATAAGTTTTGCAATTTTACAAAATGTTATTAATAATAACTTATTAAATAAATGTTTTACTTCTTCAAGTATCACAATATATCAACTTACGTTTACTTACAATAATTTTCTAATATTATTAATACCTTTAGTTGTTGTTTTACAATTAATAATAACTACCATTCAATTAAGGAGGAGTTTATATGATAGAACTTAAAAATATTTCTAAATCATACACCTCTTTAAATGGTGAAAATGTTATATTATCTAATGTATCAATTGTCTTGCCAAATAATGGCTTTATTGCATTGTGTGGTAAATCTGGCTGTGGTAAAACTACACTTCTTAATATGATTGCTGGAAAAGATAGTGATTATAATGGTGAAATTTTATATGACGATGTTAATCTTAAAAAGATTAATAAAAGAGAAACTACAAAATTCATTAATAATAATATCTTTTATTTAAAATCAAGAGATAATTTCGTAAAAAACATTAAAGTTGTTGAAGCTATTTATATATATTTATCAAAAGACGAAGGAAATAAAGCTTTAGATTTAATAAAACAATTTAAACTTGAAGGATTACTAAACAAAAAAATAAAGAAACTTTCAAGTGGAGAACTTCAAAAAATCTCTATTATTATTGCAGTTTGTAAAAGTGCAAAAATAACGCTCTTAGATGAACCTATTTGTAATATAGATGAGGCAAGTGTTGAAGAATTTTTGAACTTAATAAAAGAATTATCAGCCTCTAGTTTAGTGATATATATTTCACATTATGAAGATGATTTTGATCAGTATTATACTAGCAAATTATTACTTGAACACAAGAAATTAACATATATTAAACAAGGTGAAAATAATAATATTACAATCTTGAAAAATTGCAATTCAAAGTATAATTTAAAGAAAAGCTTAATGCTTGAAAAAAGTAAACCAGTCATTTTGTATACATTATTTAGGCTAATAATATGTATAATTTTGTGTTTTATTATTTATGTTTCTAAATTAAAATCAGTGTCTGTTTCAGATATATATTCAAGTTCTTTTAATGACATGAGTATAAATATTGTTAGTGAATGTAAAAATAAAGATAGTGATTTATTAAAAAAAGAAAAAATATATTATTCAGCTCTTGAAAGGTGGAATGATATATATTTTAATAATTTTTCATATGGTTATACACATATCAATGGCGTAGGTAGGGCCAGTGATTTTGTTTTCTCAAATTTTAATGAATCACTTAATGGTAATGAAATTATAATATCTGATTATTTAGCTTATAAAGAAAAAGCCAAAGTAGGGGATGAAGTTTTAATTTCAAAACAAAAATATGATGGCGCTAAGGTTACCTATAAAACAAAATATGTTATAAAACATATATATAAAACTAATTATGCATCTCTTACTTCTCAAAAACTCGATATTCCTGAAGAATATAGTTATATTTATGTATCTGATGAAGAAATAAATCAAATGATAGATGATTCACTAAATTCCTTTGGTGGAATTTTATTAAATAATGAATTTTATGTTTCAGCTTATGACAACAAGTTCCTTGAATGTAATTATTATGATGTATCAGGGTTCAATACAGGCTATGTAGAGCCAGCAGATGATGAATTTTATGCTGGGAATTTAGCATTATCTAAATTAGGCTTAGGTTCAATTATCGCAGATGTTAATACATATTTTTATGGTAGTGATGAATATTATACTATTACATTTAACTATAACGGTTTAAGCTTGAAAAAAGAGATGAAATATAAAAAATTTGTAAGTAATGAGTGTGATTTCGTTGTAAATAAAAAGCTATTTGAAGAATTAAAAACTTATTTTGGTATAAATAGTGATAATGTATTAAATTATAAGGAAGTAACTATATTAGATACTAGTAATTCTAATATAAATTCATTTTTTAATGATTTTAAAAGTTTTGATGATATGACATTTCTAAATGATAATATATTAAGAGATAAATCTAGTAATATAACTACTTTAAATAATTTTTATTCTGAAAATTATGTATATGTAATATTATTTTTTGGTATATTCTTAAGTTTAAGTATATATAAGATTGTACAAATAGAAAACGAATATTTTAAATTACTTAAAGAGAAGAATTTTAATTTATGTTCAAGAATTAAAATATTCTTATCATCAAAAATAATTATTTATGCTTTATTAACAATTTTAATAATAAGTTTGAGTCATTTTATTACTGTGGTCTAGTTAATTGTATTTAAATTTTTATATAAATAATTTGAGGTAGTGTTTTACTACCTCTTTATTGTGCTTAATATGGACTTCTTTATGAATATTTTTTGTGTTATTTTTGCCAAGGTTTTGCGTTAGTTTTTCCTTTAGACATTTAAATTAAACATATAATGATTGTGGTGATTGATAATGAATATTTTAAATATAACATCAAGAAGTATAACACTTGAAGTGGAAAATAATAGTCCATATTATAGTGAATATGAATTTGATATTTATGTAAATGGGAGTCTAATAAGAAAAGAAAATAGAAATGTTTTTACTATTTATAATTTAGAGCCTAATAAGGAATATGAAATAAAAACTATTGATTCAATTAAAGTAAAAACAAAAGAAGAAAAATCAATTTATTTATCGAAGTTTAATCCTCATCGTGATGGAATTCATGATGATACTAACTTTTTACAAAGTGCAATAATGGTAACTCCAAATAATGGAACTTTAATAATTGAAAGTGGTACTTATTTAGTTACTAGTTTATATTTAAAAAGTGATATTAATATCTACTTTGAAAAAGGTGCTAAAATTTTAGCATCTACTGACAGAAGAAATTACCCAGTACATGATGTTTCTACTGAAATAGGTATTTGGGAAGGTAATGAAACTAATAACTTTGCCTCAACTTTTAATTTTGTAAATGTTGATAATGTTACGCTTTTCGGAGAAGGTGAAATAGATGGGCAAGCTTTGAATGGTGATTGGTATGAAAACCATAGAGTTCAAAACATAGCCTGGAGAGGTCATTCAATATTCTCAGCTAATGCAAGTAATATTAATATTATAGGACTTTATATTCATAATACTCAAAGTTGGGCCGTACACCCTTATAAATCTAAAAATATTAATTTTTATAATTTGACTATAGAAAATACACCTAGTATGCCAACAACTGATGGTATTGATCCTGATATGTGTGATAATGTTAACATTAAGGGATGTAATTTTTCAGTAGGGGATGATTGTATAGCGATAAAGAGCGGAACGTATGAACTTGCAAAAAAATACAGACTAGCTTGTTCAAATATTACAATTGAAAATAATTTGATGAGTTTAGGTCATGGCGGTGTAGTGTTTGGATCAGAGTCTAGCGGTGGAATATACAATGTAGTGGTAAGAAAATGTATTTTTAAAAATACTGATAGAGGTTTAAGAATTAAGACAAGAAGAGGTAGAGGAAGTATTGGTGAAATTGATAATATTGTGTTTGATAACATAATTATGGACAATGTTTTAACACCTTTTGTAATTAATTCTTACTATAATATGGGACCTGCTGGAGGACACACTGAGTATGTATGGACTACTAAAAAATTAATGGTCGATGAATATACTCCAATATTAGGAAAATTTCATTTTTCTAATATGAAATGCGAAAATATTGAATATGCAGCAGGCGTGTTCTTAGGATTACCTGAAATGCCTATTAAAGAAGTAAGCTTTGATAATGTATTATTTAGCTACAAAGAAGATGCAAAAGAAGGAAAACCATGTATGATGGAACATCCATATACTATGAAAAAATGCGGTATATATTGTTTGAACGTTGAAAATTTAAAATTAAATAATGTTAAATTTGATGGTCAAATAGGAGAAGAATATATTAAGGAGGAATCAAAATAATGATATTAAGTGCTTTAGATAATTTAGCTTTTACATGTAATGCTGTTTTACCAATTATATTACTCATTTTAATTGGTTATTTCTTAAAGAGAATTAAGTTGTTACCAGATAATTTTTGGAAAATGGCAAATAAATTATGTTTTAAATTATGTTTACCTGCAATGTTATTTATTAATATATATAATGTGTCAGATATTAGTGGTATAGCTAAACAATGGAGAATAGTATTATATTGTGTTATTGCAATAGTTCTAATATTCTTTATAGGTTTATTGTTTGTAATACTTTTTGTTAAAGATAGTAAGCAAAAAGGTGTTGTTTTACAGTGTGTATTTAGATCAAACTTTGCAATTATTGGTGTATCATTAGCAGAAAGTTTGTCTAATGGTTCTAGTGAACCTGTTGCACTTGCAGCTGTAATTAGTGCTATTTCCATTCCTTTATTTAACGTACTTGCAATAATTAGTTTATCGATATTTATTAAAGATGAAAATAATTCTAAGGTAAGTGCAAAGGATATTGTATTAAAAATTATAAAAAATCCATTAATTATCGGGGTTTTCTTAGGTATAGTTGCACTTGGAGTAAGAGCACTACTTTCAATAAATAGAGAAACTCCACTATTTACAATTAAGTCTAATTTACCCTTCCTTTATACTACAATTAATTATTTGAAACAAATGGCAAGTCCTCTTGCGTTAATTGCACTTGGTGGCGATTTCACATTTAGTGCTGTATCAAGACTTAAAAAACAAATCATCTATGGAGTTGTAGGACGTGTAATTTTCACACCTTTAGTATGCTTAACTATAGTGTACTTAATTAATAAAAACAACTTACTAAATGTAGATAATAGTGTGTGCTTCCCAGCTTTAATTGCTCTATTTGGTACACCAGTTGCAACCTCAAGTGCACCAATGGCTAGTGAAATGGGCAATGATGAAGAACTAGCAGGGCAACTTGTTGTATGGACTTCTGTAGTATCAGTGTTCTCTTTATTTGCGATCATATTTACATGCTCATCAATGGGAATATTTGGATAATTTTAATATACATAATAAAAACCTCTTTCGTGCGTGAAAGAGGTTTTGTTTTGTTATTTACGGCAAACGCCTTCTAAAATAGCTTCAGCTTTTACTGCTTCAGATACAGCTTTTACAACTCTTGGATCAAATGCATCTGGTAAGATATAATCGCTTCTAAGTTCGTTATCAGATATTAGATTTGCAATTGCATAGCTAGCTTTTAACTTCATACCTTCAGTGATTTTGCATGCATTACTATCAAGTGCACCTCTAAAGATACCAGGGAATGCAAGTAAGTTATTTACTTGGTTAGGGAAGTCACTTCTACCAGTTCCTGCTACAACGGCACCACCTTTTATTGCGTCAGCATAACTGATTTCAGGGTTTGGGTTAGCCATTGCAAATACGAATGGATCTTTCATAGTAGATACCATTTCGCTTGTAACAAGATTTGGAGCAGACACACCGATAAATACATTACTATCTTTTAAAAGGGAAGCAAGTGTATTATCATGACCTTCTTTAGTATCAATAATATGGTCATCTAATAATTCTTTAATTAAGAAGTCATATGAGTCATAGTTTTTAATATCAACTACACCATCTTTATTTGATGCATAAATAGCCTTTACACCTAGACGTTTTAACATTCTTGCAATATTAGATCCTGCAGCACCAGTACCTGATAAAACAACAGTTAAATCAGAAATGTTCTTGTGAGTAAAACGGCTTGCGTTTATTACAGCTGCAGCTACAACAATAGAAGTACCATGTTGGTCATCGTGCATTACAGGTATATTCATTTCTTTAATTAAACGTCTTTCAATTTCAACACAACGAGGAGCAGAGATATCCTCTAAATTGATTCCACCAAGACTAGGCTCTAAAGCCTTACATACTTGAATAATTTCTTCAACATTTTTAGTGTTTATACATAGAGGGATTGCATCAATATCTGCAAATTTCTTAAATAGATTAGCTTTACCCTCCATTACTGGAATACCAGCTAAAGGTCCAATATCACCAAGACCTAGAACAGCAGTACCATCAGAAATAACTGCAACAGTATTACCTTTTGATGTGTACTTGTATGCAAGACTAGGGTCACGCTTTATCTCAAGACAAGCATTTGCAACTCCAGGAGTATATGCAAGTGATAAATCTTCCTTATTAGTAATATCTTTTTTTAGTGTAGTTTTAAATTTTCCACCTTCATGAAATTTAAGTGATTGTTCTTTAATATCCATAATTAATCTATATTCCTTTCAAATACATTATTTCCATAAATGTCATACGCAACAATTAAAGGAAAATCTTTTACATATAATTTTTTAATAGATTCGCATCCTAAATCAGGAAACATTACCTCCTCAGCACTTACCACTTTTTCGCTAAGTAATGCTCCACATCCACCAGTTACTATAAAGTATACTAGCTTATACTTTTTGCAGGCCTCTATAACACTTTTGTCTCTAGGACCTTTTCCAATCATACCACTCACTTTAAGTGTTGGCATAATATCAATGAATTTATCCATTCTAGAAGAAGTAGTAGGACCAATAGAACCAATTGCTTTACCAGGTTTACTTGGCGTAGGTCCTGCGTAATAAATTAGAGAATTTTCAAAATTAACTGGTATCTTTTTTCCATCCTCTAAATATTTTTTAAGTCTTAAGTGAGCTTGATCTCTTGCAGTATAAATAATACCTGAATAAAGGTATGTATCTCCTGCATGAAGTTTTTCAAAATTCATTAGATAATCACCTCGATATGCCTATTTGCATGACATTGAATATTTACTGCAACAGGTAAGCTTGCGATGTGGCAAGGAAGAGTTTTAATAAATACATCAAAACATGTAGTCTTACCCTTAAGTCCCATAGGACCTACATTAAGTTTGTTTAATTCATTAACAATTTTTTCCTCAAGGTCCTTATATTTATCATGAGTTTCTTCGTATATTGCTTCTTTTGCAAGAAGAGCACATGTTTCAAAATTTCCACCAATACCAAGACCAATAAACAAAGGAGGGCATGGTTTACCACCGGCAATCACTACAGTTTCTTTAACAAATTCTATAATATCATTAAAACTATCAGTAGGATTCATCATCTTAAGGCGAGACATATTTTCACTTCCTGCACCTTTAAGCGCAATCTTAAGCTTAATATTATCTCCCTTAACTAATTTAGTATGTACTATTGCGGGAGTATTATCTTTAGTATTAATTCTTGATAACGGATCAGCTACACTTTTTCTTAAATAGAATTCATTGTAGGCTTTACTAACACCTGAATTAATAGCTTCATATAAATCACAATTTAAGTGCACATCATATCCAACTTCTGCAAATACAACAACAATACCTGTATCTTGGCACATTGGTATTTGTTTTTCTTTTGCAAGGAGCGCATTATTATAAATGTCAGTTAGTACATTTTTAGATAAAGAATCAGTTTCTGTCTCTTTAGCACACTTTATTTTATCTAGTGTAAATTTATTCAAGGTTATTGCAGCACTACCAATTGCATCATAAACCTTAGATTCAATATCTAAGTAAGAAATTTCTCTCATAAAAATCTCCTTTTCATACAGTTTATATTTTATCATATAAATTTATAAATAGGATAAAAATCTAAATAAAAACGTTTTAATTAAAATTGTATTTAATATTCTAATTTTTGCCTATTTATGATATAACTAAATAAGACTAAAAAAATTAATTAAACTTTTAAAAAAGGTGGTAATAGAAATGATAAAAATTGCAGTCGACGCAATGGGCGGAGATAATTCAGTAAATACAACAGTTCTTGGCGCAATGGAAGCTATTAAAGAATTTAACGATGTTGAGATTTATTTATATGGTGATGAAACTAAAATTAATGAACTTTTAACTAATAAAGAACGTATTAAGGTTATTAATACTCCAAAGTTTATGTCAATGGGAGAACATGACCCTGTAGGATATTTAAGAAAGAATAAAGATTGTTCAATGGCTAGTGCTATGTTATCTTTAAAAGATGGAACATGTGATGCATGTGTTACAGCAGGACCTACTCAATGTGTCATTGTTGGAGCACATTTGTTTGTAAGAAAACTTGAAGGTATGCAAAGAGTTGCATTATGCCCTATTGTACCAAGCTATGATGGCAAGGGTAGATTATTACTTGATGTAGGAGCTAATGTTGAACTTAAAGCAGAACATTTTAAAGAACTTGCGATTGCAGCTACTATCGTATCTAAAACAGTATTAAATAATCCTAATCCAAGTGTTGGATTAATTAATATTGGTACTGAAGAAGGTAAGGGTAGAGCTATCGATCAAGAGGCTTATGATATCTTAAAGAATACTCCTCAAATCAACTTTTATGGTAATGTTGAACCTAATACAATTCTTACAAGCGATTGTGATATCTTTGTAACTGATGGTTTTTCAGGTAATTTAGTACTTAAGAGTATTGAAGGAACAGCTAAGGCTATGAGTAAGATGTTAAAAGAAGCAATATATGCTAATACTAAGTCTAAAATTGGTGGACTTCTTTTGAAGAAACAATTAGGTGATTTTAAGACACGTCTTGATTCATCTGAAATCGGTGGAGCTATGATTCTAGGAGCTAAAGCACCTGTTGTAAAAGCTCATGGTTCATCAACTCCAAAGGCTTTCAAGAATGCAATTAGACAAGCAATTACTATGGTTAAAGGTGACATTATTAATAAAGTAAAAGAAAATCTTCCTAAAGTAGGTGAGTAGTTATGAAGCATTATAGTGAACTTGAAAAAGTACTTGGAATTAAATTTAAAAATCCTAATCTAATTATAGAAGCTCTAACTCACTCTTCATATGGTAATGAACATAATGTACCTTTTAATGAGCGTCTTGAGTTTTTAGGAGATGCTGTACTTGAACTTTCTATGTCTAAGTATTTATATTCTCACTACGACTTAGCTGAAGGTGAAATGACTAAAAAAAGAAGCCAAGCTGTAAGAGAAGAGGCATTAGATATTTATGCATCTAAGATACATTTAAACGAATATTTATATTTAGGTAGAGGTGAGGAAGCAACAGGTGGTAGACAGCGTCCTGCAATCATTGCAGATGCATTTGAAGCTGTACTTGGTGCTTGTTTCAAAGAAGTTGGATTTGATGAAACATATAAGGTGTTTGAACGTATCGTCGTACCTTATGTTAAAGAAGTTGTAGGTATTAAAGATTATAAAACATTATTACAAGAACTTGCTCAATCAGATAAAAGATCATTAAAATACGAAATTATTGGTCAAACAGGTCCAGCACACAATCTATTGTTTGAAGCAGTTGTTAGAATGGATGATACTATTATTATGGGACACGGTTTTGGTAAGACTAAACAAGGTGCTGAACAAGCTGCTGCAAAAGAGGCTTTAAGTAAGGTTGCAGGAGTATAATATGATTGAAAAATTATACGAACTTAATGCAATAGACTTATCAAAAGTAATTATTAATTATCAAAAAGAATTAAATATTTCATTAGAAGAAAGTGTTATACTATTAGAATTATGTGAACAAATTAAATTAGGTAATACTAATTTAGAAAGTGTTATTAGTTCAAAGTTAAATATTGATTCTATAAGAGTATCAAATTCTATCGCAAGATTTATTGATTTAGGGTATTTAGAATTAAATTTTAAGGTTGAAAATGGGATTGGTAAAGAAAATTATTCTATAAAACCATTATTTAAACAATTAGAAATTGTATTATCTGATACACCTATAAAAGAAGAAAATCCTGAAGATGCAATTATGTATTTAGAAACAATTATTAATAGAACATTATCTAGTAAAGAATTAGAAGCTGTAAATGATTGGTTAGATAATGGTAAGAGTATTGACGATATTAAGAACACTGTTAAAACTTTAACAGTATCTGGTATTAGTATTACTATTAACAGAATTGAAAGAGAATTGTTTAAACTAAATAAAGTTACATCAAATAATGTTAAAAAGATTGATGAATTAATCGCAAAGAATAAAAATGGACGAATATCTAAGTAAAGCAATTCAAATGCATCCTAATGCAGGATGTGAACTTGATTACAATAATAACTTTGAATTTTTAATTGCAGTCTTACTATCAAGTCAAACAACGGATAAGCATGTAAATAAAGTTACACCAAAATTATTTAGTAAATTTAGTGATTTCACACAAATACATGAAGAAAATTATGATGAAATTTATGAAATAATTAGACCTCTTGGATTAGCTCGTAATAAGACAAAAAATATCATTAAATTATGTCTTGAATTACAAGAACTAGGTTCTATTCCTTCTAGTGTCGAAAAGTTAGAAAAATTAAGTGGTGTAGGGCATAAGACTGCATGTGTATATATGATGGAAATATATAAAGAGCCACATATTGCAGTTGATACTCATGTATTAAGAGTATCTAATAGATTAGGTTTATCAAGTAGTGATAATCCTCTAGTTGTACAAAAAGAATTAGAAGAAAGATATTCAAGTGATGAATATATAAAAGTTCATCATGCATTCTTATTTTTAGGTAGATATACCTGCAAAAGCCAAAAGCCAAAATGTAGCGATTGTTTATTAAATAATATATGTAAATATAAGAAATAGATAAGTTTTTCTATTTCTTTTTTTAGTGTGCAAAAAAACAAAAATTTTCGAAAACACGAAAAATCAACACTTTATATAATTTTTGTATACAATAGATATTGTAAAGGAGATTATATATGAATCAATTAGTATTAAAGACAGTTAATTTATTAAACAAAAAAGAAGAGAATAAGAATTCTTACACGGATGTTGTAGGTACAGAGATTAGGTTAAAAAGAAGTGAACTAAATTATACTTTAAAGAGTTTAACTTCTGAAATTTGCAGTATTTCTTATTTATCAAAGATTGAAAACAGTAAGATAGATGCAAATGTATTAGTTTTAAAGGAATTATGTGATAAATTAGATATTACAGATAAGCAATTAGAAGAAATCGTAACTTCAGCTGATTCTGCAAAACTTATGGTTAAAGCTTATTATCAAAATGATGTAGATTTATTAAAACGTTTATATGATTCTGTTAGTAACCTTAAGAATTATAGAGCTATTATTACAAAATCATTTTATTTACTTAAAATTGATGATTTAAAAGCTGTTGAACATAATATATCAAGTATTAAGAAAGCAATAGAAGTATTAAATGACTTAGATGCGTTATTATTTTCTATTATGTTTTCTATATATCTATATAAAAAAGATGATTTTATAGGTTGTTATAAAGTTATTAGAAATATTTCATTCTATGAAGAAAATTATTTTACATTAATCATAACTGAATTATTAACTAAATTATTATTTAAAATAAATGATGATATGTTTATTGAAAAATCTAATTTATTTAGAGATCTAAATTGGAAATTAAATGAAGTAAATAAATTAATTGAAATAAAGAAATTAGAAGAAGAATATAAATTAAGACGAAAATTTATAGTACATATCGAAAGTTATTTTAATGATAAGATTAAGTATCAAGTTAGGTTAGAAAACTTACTTAAATCAATGATAGAAACAAATACAAATTCTCAAGTATATAAGTTTACATATTTGTATTTTACAAATAAAGATAAATATATAGATGAGTATACTAAGACTGAATTATATTATGAATGTACTGAAGAATCATTATTACTTGAATATTTCTATCTTTCTCTAACTAATCATGATAAAGCAATTACTCACTTACTTGATAAGTGTATTCCATATGCATTTGATAAATATAATTATTTGTATGCACTTATTTTTACAGATATTTTAAAAGATAACTATATTGAGACTACTAGATATAAGAGATATTTTGAACTCGAATCTAATTTAATTAATCATTTCAACGAATTATCTAGTTATTTTGAGGATTAATTATGAAGAAATTACTCGCATTTATATCCTTAATTTGTTTATTTATCTTATGTAGTACAAGTAAATCCCTAGCTTATAGTGGTAATGGTTTTGTATGGAATACTTTAGAATTAACCATACCAATTAATTCAAGTCTTGAATCATATTTAGACACCTTTGAAGTTAGATTTTATTACAATGGAAAAATGACTAATGAAGAGGTTAAGGTTAAATTAGATAGTTTTTATTATGGATCTCTTAGTATTGATACATCTAAGGTTGCGGAAAAAGAAGTTACTTTAATCGCAACAGTTAGTGGTTATACTAATTATGATAGACAAACTGTAAAAGTTCATATTAAAGATTATGAGGCACCTACTATTAAATGTATTAAAGATTTAGTATTTAATTATGGGGATGAAATTGATTTTACTAAATGTTTTTCTATTACTGATAATGCAAGTATAGATGAGAAAACTATAAGTATTGAATATAATGTAAATCATTTAAGTGAGTTAGGAGAACATGAAGTAACTGTTTCATGCAGCGATGTGAATGGAAATCTTGCAAAGAAGACATATACTTATTACATTAAAAGAAAAGATGAAATTGTTATGAATGTTGCAAGTCATATTGAAATTGAATATAACGATTTAAATTATTTAGAATTTATAAAAACATGTGTACAAGCATCAGATGATTATGACGGAGATATTTCAGGAACAGTTTCTGTTTCAAATTTAGATATCAAAAAACTTGGTGATCAAGATATTGAAATATCTGTTAAAAATAGTGCTGGAACAACAAAAACTATCTTAAAAACAATAACTGTTGTAGACTTGACAGCACCTGTACTTGAACTTAAAACATATCATGATACTGTTTTAAAGGATGATGTATACAATATTGATTTTTATTCATATATTAATAAAATTTATGATAATGCAACTGACTTAACTGAACAAAATGTTGAAATTGATACATCTGATTTTACATATAATATTGGTCAAAATAGTGTATATTATGTCTTAAAAGATGAATCTAATAATTATACTAAACGTGAACTTATTATTGATGTAAGATATGCAGTTGCACCAATAATTTTAGTAGATGAGGATAAGTTAACGTTTGTACAAGGAGAATCATTTAATTTAAGTGATTATATACATGTTTCTAGTGAATATGATCCTAATGTTTCTAGTAATTACAAACTAGATGAGAAGGTGTTAAATCGTGATGAGCCTGGAGTTTATGAAATTATAATTGAGGTTATGGATTACGCTGGAAATGAATCTGTTAAGAAGTGTTTTGTAACAATAGAATCTAAAGATGAACAAGGTATAGGAAATACTTTAAATGGTATTTATAAGTTTATTTATAAATATAAATTAATATTTGTTTTAGTTATAGTAGGTATATTTGTCTGGCTTATAATTTTCATTAATAAAAAACATAAAAAATTAGGAGAATAACTTAAAGTTTGATATAATGTATTTAAGGATGTGATAATGTGAATACACTTATTTACGCACAAAGTGAATATAATTTCTTATCTAATGCAATTCATTTAAATGAATTAGTTACGACTTTAAAAGACTACGGATTTAGAAGTATTGCATTATCTGATTCTAATATGTATGGAACTTATAAGTTTATTACTTTATGTAAAGAAAATAATATTAAGCCAATAGTAGGTCTTGAAATTAATATTATTAATCACGAATTTAAATCAAAATTATTAGTGTATGCAAAAAATTACTATGGTTATCAAGAATTATTAACATTAAGTAATGAGTCAAAAATAAATGATAAAGTATTTACTTTAGAAGAATTGAATAGTTTTAAAAATGTAATATTTGTAAGTACATTTAATTCGTCAGAATTATTATATAATTTTACAAAAAGCTCAGACTTGTTTTTAAATATTTATAAAGAATATAGTTATAATTTAAATGATTTTTATGTTGGAATATCTGTACAAGATAAAAACAATATAAATTTTTCATATAATATGATTAATTTATGTTTAAATAATGACATTGCAATACTACCACTACATCAAACATTATATAAAGATAAAGAGGATTATATTGTTTATGAATCACTTTCTAAAATTGGACAAAAAGAATTTATTAGAGGTGATTACTATATTCCTACTGTTGATGAACTTAATTTAGAGTTTGATGGGGTTTATCTAGATTCATATGTTTATGACTTTGAAAATAAAATTGAAATATATGAAATTAAAGTAAAAAAATCTCTACCTCACTTTGAAAATCCTTATGGCCTAGAAAGCAAAGAATATTTAAAAAATTTATGTGAAAAAGGACTTAAAAAAAGATTAACTATTAGTCGATCTAAAGATGAAATAGAGTATATTAATAGACTTAATTATGAATTAGAAATTATATCTAAAATGGGATATGATGACTATTTCCTAATTGTTTGGGATTATGTGTTGTTTGCAAAAAAGAACAATGTAATGGTAGGTCCTGGTAGAGGTTCAGCATGTGGTTCTTTAGTAGCTTATAGTTTGGGTATTACTAATGTAGACCCGCTAAAATATGATTTATTATTTGAACGTTTCTTAAATCCTAGCCGTGTAACAATGCCAGACATTGATATGGATTTCCCTGATGATAAAAGAGCATTTGTAATAAATTATGTTTATGAAAAATACGGTAAAAATAGAGTTTGTAATATTCAAGCCTTTGACACATTTCAAATCAAGAGTTCACTTAGAGATTTGGGTAAGGCTTTAGGTATTGAATCAAAAAGATTAAATATTATAATTAGTGAAGCATCGAATACTGAAAATTATTCAAGTATGTTAGAAAAATATCGTGATTATAATGATATTTACACTCTTTTATTGGTTGCAAAGAAAATTGAAAATCTACCTCGTCATAGTACAACGCATGCAGCAGGTATAATTATTTCAAGTGAGGATTTAGATAAGTTAATACCTTTACAAAAAGGTCAAGATAACTTATATCAATCTGAGTGGGATAGTCATGATTTAGCAGAAATTGGTCTTTTGAAAATGGACTTTTTGGGTGTTAAAAATTTACAAATTATTGATAACTGTTGCAAGGAAATTGGTACTTTAAACAATATTAATATCCAATACATTCCACTTAATGATGAAGCTACATATAAACTGTTGCGTCGTGGTGATACAGTATCAGTCTTCCAGCTTGAATCTAGTGGAATGAGAAATGTGCTTAAACAGTTAAAGCCTAGCGATTTTAACGATTTGGTTGCAGTGCTTGCATTATATAGACCGGGTCCTAAGGATCAAATTGATACATATATTAAAAGAAAAAATGGTATGGCTTTTAGTTATATTCATCCTAATCTTGCACCAATTTTAAAATCAACTTATGGTATTATTGTTTATCAGGAACAAATAATGCAAATTGCTAATAGTTTCGCAGGAATGAGTCTTGCGGAAGCTGATTTATTAAGAAGAGCTGTATCTAAAAAAGATGAAAAAAGTATAGAAGCACAAAGGGTTCCATTTATTGAAGCTTGCGTTAAAAACGGTTATAGTGAAGATATTGCAAATAATCTTTATAATGATATTGCAAAATTTGCACAATATGGATTTAATAAATCACATGCAGTAGCTTATGCATTATTAAGTTATCAAATGGCATATTTAAAGGCTAATCATTTTGTTGTATTCATGGAAGAACAATTAAATAGTGTAATTGGAAGCCAAAGTGAAATGATTAAATATATTAATTATGCAAGGCTTAATAATGTAGTTACATATAATCCGAATATTAATGTCTCAACTAATAGATTTATAAAATATAGAAATGGTCTTATGTTACCTTTACAATCTATTAAAGGCGTTGGTAATCAATTGACTACTACAATTTTAAACGAAAGAACTACAAACGGCGATTTTACAAGCATTAGTGATTTCGTTTCTAGAATTGATATTAACGATAATGTATTAAAGACTATTATTTATTCTTGTGCTTTTGATCAAATAGCTAAATCAAAAAAACAATGTGTTGATTTTATAACCAATGGTAAAGGTAGTTATGAGCTATTTTTAGATGATGTTATAGAAAAATCGGTAGAAGAATATGACGATGATACTTTGAAAGCCATGGAATTAGAAGCTTTAGGATTTAATATTAAATATAATAATTTTAAAAATATTAATTTGCTGATGGCAAAATACAAAACGACACTTATTTCTATGAAGAACGTTAATAAAATCATTGATGTATTGATTGAATTTAGAGAAATTAAAGAACTTAAAACAAAGAAAAATGAACGGATGGCTGTTGGTATGATTTTTGATTCTAGAGCTGAAATTTCGTTTGTTATGTTCCCTAAAGTATATGAAATATACAAGACCATTTTAAATGTTGGTTCTCTGTTTTTAACCAATGCTAGACTAGAATACGATCAAAAATATCAAAAATATCAGCTTAATATTAATAGTTTGAAACTTATTTAAAGTATTATTTGTTGACAAAACAATAAAAAAGAACTAACATATTTTTAAACCAATGATAAGAAGAAGATATAATCAAAATTTTAAGAGAACTGTTGGTTGGTGTAAAACAGTATTGAGTAGATTATATGTATATGGGCCTTTGAGGGTGATAAAGAAAGAGTAGTATTTATCAACGTTACTCGCGTTAAGAGATTGAGGTAGAGAAATCTACAAATTAAGGTGGTACCACGAGATATTCGTCCTTTTGGATTGAATATCTCTTTTTTTATTTAGGAGGATTTTATGAAAAGAGTAATATCTGGTATTCAACCTAGTGGATCTATTACATTAGGTAATTATTTAGGAGCTTTAAAGAACTTTGTTAAAATTCAAGATGATGAATCAATTGATGATTTATTGATTTTTGTTGCTGATCTTCATGCAATAACTGTATCTCAAGATAAAACAACACTTAGAAAGAACATTAAATCGCTAGTGGCACTTTATCTAGCTTGCGGACTAAATCCTGAAAAGTGTCATATCTTTATTCAAAGTGAAGTAGCTGAACACACAATGTTATCATGGATTTTAGAATGTAATGGTTATATTGGTGAATTTGAAAGAATGACTCAATTTAAGTCAAAAAGTCAAAGCCAAAAGACAAATGAGGGTATTCCTCTAGGATTACTTACATATCCAGCACTAATGGCTGCAGATATTTTATTATATGATGCAGAATTAGTACCTGTTGGACAAGATCAAACTCAACATCTAGAAATTGCACGTGATCTAGCCACAAGATTTAATAATAAATATGGTGATACATTTACTCTTCCATATCCACTTGTAGTAAAGGGTGGACAAAAGATTTATTCTCTAACTGATCCTACAAAGAAGATGTCAAAGAGTGATAAGAATCCTAAGAGTAATGTTTGTTTACTTGATGATTTAGCTCAAATTAGAAATAAAATTAAAGGTGCTGTTACAGATAGTGATACACATATTAAATATGATTTAGAAAATAAAGCAGGAATTTCTAATCTTATGACTATTTATTCTTGTATTACTGGTCTTACAATAGCTGAAATTGAAGAAAAATATAAGGATTCTAATTACGCTGTATTTAAAGCTGATGTAGCTGAGGCTGTAGTAAGTGAAATAGAACCAATTCAAAAACGCTATAACGAACTTATTAACTCTAAGAAATTAGATGAAGTATTAGATAATGGTAGAGATTATGCAAGTCACATTGCAAGAAGAAAAATGTCTAAAGTAATGGATAGAGTTGGTCTTGGTCGTAAGAAAAAGTAAAAAAATGAAAATCTCACATCAAATTGTGGGATTTTTTTGTTAATCTTAATAGGTATTATATTAACTTGATTTGAACTATTGCATTGTAATTTTTTAAGGGTAAAATGTAGACATAAATCATGAAAAGAGGTTATGACAAATGAAGAAAAAACATTTTATTATTCCATTAATCACTGCATGCATCCCGCTATTTGCATGCGACGTTAATTCAAATTCAAACTCAAATAATAGCACAGATTCAACCAATTCTTCAACTGAATCTGGAAACAATAATTCAACAACAACTACTTCTAGTACAATAAATATGAATACTACTCTAGCAACTGGTGTAGCTCCTGTTTCAACACTAAATACAATTGACACTAGTGCCCTTGAAACTACTCAAGTAGCAGATGTATATCAAACAAGTGTTAGTACTACATTAAGTGGAAATTACTATAATGGAGTTGAGATTACTACCGCAAAAAAAGGTTCAATTGAACTAACTCTAAACAATGCAGTAATATATCAAAATACAACTGAAGGTAAGGCATTATATAACACTAATAAGAATGTATCAGTAACAATTAATTTACCTGAAGGTACTACATCTTATATTTATAATAATTTTGATGATAATAATGCCTTACATATTAAAGGAAGTTTAAATATTAAAGGTAGCGGTAAACTTGTAGTAATATCAGGATCTAAGACAGCAATTAAATGTAACGGATTGG
Source organism: uncultured Eubacteriales bacterium (assembly GCA_963628445.1). Lineage (GTDB taxonomy): Bacteria > Bacillota_I > Bacilli_A > Acholeplasmatales > Anaeroplasmataceae > JAEELC01. The sequence continues at coordinate 26,029 of CAVGEZ010000002.1, read as the reverse complement.
TTCATGTTGAAGATGCTACATTAGAATTGAGTGCTTCAAATTATGGTATTGCCGGAGAAGAAGTAGAGATTGAAAACGCAAATGTAAATGTATTGTATGCTGGTAAAGACGGAATTAGAGCTGAGGTTGAAAATGAAGAAGTAGAAGAGGCTCCTACTTTTGATTCAAGTATTGGTTATGTTAATTTAACTAATACAGTTTATACTGCAAGTGTTGAGGGTGACGGTATTCAAGCAAACACTACTTTAACAATTGATGGTGGTACAACTAATATTACTACTCAAGGTTCTTTTGTAAGTTATTCAACTGATAATATTAGTGAATATGAATTAGAAGATGATGACTTTAAGTGGAGTAAATCAGGTTCTACTTATAAGAAAATGTCATCTGATGTAATAGGTACTAATTATTCTAAGTATTATGCTTTAGTACAATCATCTAAGGGATTAAAGGTTGGTGCACTTAAGTATACTCTATCTACTGACGCGGATACTGAACTAGAAGTTGCAAGTACTTCATATAATTTAACTATTACTAATGGCGCTGTAGTTAATATTACTTCAACTGATTCAGCTAGTAAAGTCGATTATGGTGATACTATTATTGAAGGTGGATCACAAGTTACAGTTAATGCCGGAAACAAAGGATTTGCACCAGAACATGATTTCTACTTAAAAGATGAAGACACAGTGCTTACTGTAACTAATTCATATGAAGCAGTAGAAGCAGCTCATATTTATTTTGAAGGTGGTACTGCAATACTTTCAGCAAGTGATGATGGAATTAATGCAGCAAGTGATTATTCAACAAGCGATTATGCAAGTTTAAGTATTAATTTTGATGGTGCTTATGTATCTGTTAATGCAAAAGGTGATGGACTAGATTCTAATGGAAGTATTTCATTTAATTCGGGTACTGTATTAGTATTAGGTCCTACAAGTGGTGCTGATAGTGCAATCGATGCAGATAGTACAATCGCATTTAATGGAGCATTTGTTTTAGCACTTGGTGCAAGTGGAATGACAGAGACTCAAAACTTTAGTGCTAGTGGATCTAACTATGTTATCGAGACTACTCAATTATCTAACACTTCAAGTACTAACACATTAACTATTAGTAGTAGTTCTGAATCATATACTATATCTGTTAATCAAAGTTTTGGAGAAATAGTATTTGCCTCTCCAAGCATTACAAGTGATGCTAGTTATACATTTAGCTTAGGAACAAGCACTACAACTGTTACAGTTAGTTCAAACATTACTGCTTCCTCAAATCAAGGTCAAGGTGGACAAGGTGGACAAGGCGGACCTGGTCAAGGAGGTCAAGGAGGTCCTGGTCAAGGTGGACAACAAGGAGGTCCTAGATAAAATTATAAAAGGAGTACGAAAATGTACTTCTTTTTCTCTTATTTATTGTATAATAAAATGGATATGAGGTGGTATGATGAATGATTCTAAGTTCATACTAAAAAAAATTATACAAACAATTTTATTTGTTATTATTTTTGGCTTGATTTGTGCTGTTTTTTCGAAAATCGACTCAAAAGAAAAATATATAAACATTTTAGAAATGATATTTTTATGTTTATATATGGTGATAGGTTCAGTTTATATTATAAAGGATTTTGTATCTAAAGACAGAATTAGAGGAAAAGAGATAAAAACAGAAAAGAAAGAATTAAAAAAGTTTAATGAATATTTGGATATATTAAATAATTTTAATTATAATCATTCAAATTTAGAAGATAAAACTAAACTTTTAATAGCTTCTCTTTATGAATCTTCAGTAACGTATCAAATGGTAGATTTTTATGCAAGAACTCGAGATTTTTCACGCGCTGAGATTAAGGACATCTTATATAACAAAATTGACTATGAATTTGATGAATTTATAGATGATGTTATAATGAATTTTAAAGAATCGATGAGCATTGCATTCTTTAAGACAAGAATTATAAATATTATAAACAAAGAAATTGGTTGTGATACAAATAATAAATATTATTACGATATGACATATAATTTTAGAGCCACTATTGTTGAATCGTCAAACAAATATAATGTAGTTAAAGAATCTTTTAAAGATGGCAAATGGCAAGTTATTCAAATTGAAAAGGGATACGCAACAGATGATTCAGCCTATTTAGAAATAACAAAATTGATTAATGTTATTAATGATGAATTAAGAAAAAATTTGAATGCTGAACTTAAGAAAACTAATGTTGATGAACATATGTTTAAATTGTATGCACATACATATAAAGTAATGTATGACAGCTCTACTTCCGAAGCATGTTTATTTAGACTTTATTATATAATTAGAAACTATGGGCTTAAACAATATATTAAATGTCTTAAAACTGATAAAGAAGATATTAAAATAATGATTGAATCATTTCCAAATTTAAAAGAAGAACTTAATGTTATTTCAACTAAACATTTAAGTGATAGAAGAATTGAATTTGTTAAAAATGTTTTAATTGAAAAGATTGAACCTTATATAGATGATTATATTAAGGATGATAAATATAATATAGAAAAATAAAAGCTGTGAAATATTAAAATCACAGCTTTTATTCTATTAATTTTGCTTATATAAAACTTTCTTTAATTTTGCAAATCTTGGTAATCCATTTTCTAGTGGAGCTTTCATATCTCCTTGAATTAATGGAGTTACATATTCGATAAATTTATGATTTAAAGATACCTTATCAGGATTAATCCAATCAAGAGGAACTTTCTTTTCATCGTTTGCAACAAGTGCTAAATCGATTAAAGAGTATTTACAAGAATATTTTCCATCCTTCATAACTCTTTCAAATCCAACCATTTTATCAGTTACACCCTTAATTGCATACTTAACTGCATATCTACCTGCATTATATGCTTCAGTTACGTCAACCTTACTTGCAAGATGTTGTGCACAACGTTGCATTAGATTGAATTCAATACCTCTAACCTTAACACCAAACTTGTTTTTGATTTGGTCAGCAAGAACAGTAGCAGTACCACCTAATTGAGCGTGTCCAAATGAATCTTTTGCAAGATCATGGAATAATTCAGGAATGTACTTACCGTCTGCAGTTTGCACACCTTCAGATACAGCAATTAAAACATGTGGTTGTTTTTCAAGTAATGCACCAACTTTTGAAATAAAGTCATCAAAATCAAATGGAATTTCAGGTAAATAAATTAAATCAGGACCTGCACCAGCTTCAGTTGCAAGTTGACTTGCAGCTGTTAACCAACCAGCGTTTCTACCCATGATTTCACATACACATACCATCTTTGTATCGTATACTTGAGCGTCATGTGATATTTCCATCATTGTTGTTGCAATATATTTTGCAGCACTACCATAACCTGGAGTATGGTCAGTAATAGCTAAATCGTTATCAATTGTCTTAGGAATACCAATACAACGGCATTCATAACCTGATGTAGCTAAATATTTAGATATCTTGTTACAAGTATCCATAGAATCGTTACCACCATTATAGAAGAAATAACGAATGTCATATTTTTTAAATACTTCAAGAATTCTCTTGTAGTCTGTATCATCAACACTTGCATCTTTTAGCTTATATCTAACAGAACCAATATCTGATGATGGTGTTGTCTTTAATAGTTTTAACTCATTAAGATCTTCTTTTGAAATATCATAGAATTCTTCGTCTAAAATACCTTTGATACCATGCTTTGCACCAAATACGTTTGTTATAGCTTCTTGATTAAGTGCTTCAATAAATACTCCTGCAGCAGAAGCATTTATTACTGATGTTGGACCGCCGGATTGTCCGATAATTGCGGCACCTTTTAATAATTTCATATTAATGTCTCCTTAAATGTTACACAAATTAATTATATCTTATTAAATATTTAAATCAAGATTTATTAAAATTTTCTCTATATAGAGTCTATTTTTAATATTAATGAGGCAATATATAAACATTTATAGTGAAAGTGTTTTAAAACACAAAAAAATATATTGTTAAATATAAAAAAGATATGATATAATATTTGCGGTAAATTATTAACCAATTTTATTAAGGAGATATATATCAATGAAAAAAACTAAAATTGTTTGTACAATTGGACCTTCTTCAGAAAAGAAAGAACAACTTAAGTCTTTAATTGAAGCTGGTATGAATGTTATGCGTATGAACTTCTCTCATGGTTCATATGAAGAACAAGGAGCTCGTATTAAGAACGTTAAGGAATTAAACGAAGAAAATGGTTGGAATGTAGCTATTATGCTAGATACTAAAGGACCAGAAATTCGTACTGGTTATTTAGTTGGTTCAACTAATGAACAAGGTGAATTAGATTGGCATAAGAATCCATTTATCATGCTTGAAGCTGGTAAGGAAATCCGTATCACTATGGATTATGACTTCATCGAAGGTACTCCAGAAAAGATCGCTGTATCATATGCTGGTATGTATGATGATGTTAAAGAAGGAGACTTCATTTTAATCGAAGACGGTCTTCTACGTTTAAAGGTAACTGGTAAGGATGAAGCTAGTCATGAACTTATCTGCCGTGTTGAAAATTCTCGTAAGTTAAAGAACAAGAAGAATATCAACGTTCCAGGTGTTAAGTTAAATATGCAATTCATTTCTAAGAAAGACAAAGAAGACTTAGAATGGGGTTGCGACCAAGGTGTTGACTATGTAGCTGCATCATTCGTTCGTCGTGCTCAAGATATCCAAGACATTCGTGATATTTTTGCTGCAAAGAATGATACTCACTGCAAGATCATATCTAAGATTGAAAACACTGAAGGTGTTGAAAACATGGAAGAAATCGTTGCATTATCTGATGGTGTAATGGTTGCTCGTGGAGACATGGGTGTTAACGTTGAAGCTTGGGATGTTCCATCAATTCAACGTGAAATGATCTACTTAGCTCAATCTTCAGGTAAGATTGTAGTTACAGCTACTCAAATGTTAGATTCTATGCAAGGTAATCCAAGACCTACTCGTGCTGAAGTTTCAGACGTTTACGACGCAGTATTAGAAGGTACTAGTGCAACTATGCTTTCTGGTGAATCTGCTCAAGGTGATTTCCCTCTAGAAGCTGTTTCTTACATGGCTAAGATTGATGAAAGAGCTGAACAAGACATCGATCACAATAAGATGATTGAAAATGTTCTTGAATGTCCAAATGACAAAGATGAAAAGGATGCAATCGGTTTAGCTGTTGCTACTATTTGTAAAGAATTTGAAGTTTCTGCTGTAGTTTGTGAAGGTGACTTCGAACTAGGTATGAAGATTTCTCAATTCCGTCCTGCTTCTGATGTAATTATGGCTGTTGCTACTAATGCTGAAGCTAGATCTCTAGCATTCGCTTGGGGTGTTCAACCAGTTGTTGGTAAGTATGCTGATGCTTTAGCTTATGCTACAAAAGAATTAGCATTAGACAAGGGTTCAGCTATCCTTAAAGTTACTGCTAAGGGTATTGAATTCACTACAACTAAGTAATAATAATTTATATATTAGAGTCAAGAGTTTATCTTGGCTCTTTTTATTATGTCTGTTTTTTAAAAAATAAAAATTCTCCTGATTTTTACATCAAGAGAACTTTTATTAGTTTATTAATGATAAAACAACTGCCGAAACTCAAAATCTAACTTAAGATTTTGTTTTTTTGAAGATGTTGTTAATAAGAATAAGAAAGTCTGTTGCTTAAATTAGAAATGAATATTCGGCAGTAGAATTAATTAATGAATAAAATACGAAATTGAAATTAAAGAAGAGAGTAATTATGATTTAGGGATTTAGTTAGAGTATATGTTTTATATTGTATTTTAATCATTAATTATATTTAATTTATATGGATGTTTCTTTTAAAACCATTTTACTGATTTTAAATATAACTTTAATATTTAACTTTAATTAGATGATTAAGGCTTTATTGATAGTAATTATAACTTAAATTCTGCCTTAGAAGAATTTACATTTATAATGATTTTAACTACATTCTAACAAAGGAGAATAGAATATAGATAAAACCATTTTTATTATAAATCTAAAGATAAAGCCCAATCATTTATAGTTTGAGTGCTAGATGATACACTGCTTCCTCTAATAGATAGAACCAAGTTCCTTTTGTAATTAGCTGTACCAATTAGCAATCCAAGCGTTGATAAACTACTTGCACCTGTAGAAGAACCATTGTGAGTGAAGAAAGGAATAACTGTTTTACCAGTAAAATCATATTCATTTACGAAAGTTGCTACAGGACGAGGTAAATCGTACCACCATATAGGAAAACCTATAATTATTGTATCGTATGTATCAAATACATATTTTTCTATATGACTTGAAATCTCAGGGAATGATTTACTATTTACCTCTTGTTGAGCCCTATCAAAAAGATCACTACCTGTATATGGCGTACTAACTACCATTCTAAATATATCAGAATTAAGAGTCTCACTTATTGTTCTTGCAACTGTTTGCGTATTTCCTGAATAAGAGAAATATGCTACAAGAACATGGCTTTCACCTGATACTTCTGGCTCAGCACTATTATCTATTGGAGCATTAGAGTTGCTTCTGCACGATGTAAGGGAAAGTCCTAATAGTGAAAGTGTTAGAATGATTTTCAATCTTTTCATTTTTTCCTCCTTTTCATGTTCTTAAGATTAAACGAAATAAGACTTATTGATAAAGAAACGCTGAATTTTTTAATAAAGTCTATAGGAAGCATTACTTCTCTATAGTTCTTAAAAGAGGTTAGATAAAACATTTCTTCATACATTTTGTCTATAAAAATAAGAACAATTAAACCAGATAAAATTATGATTGTTTCAAGTATTATAAAATATAGTTTTCCTTTAATCTTATAAATCATTACATTTAAATGAAACCCTAAATGAATACTTACTAAAATGTAAAGCCATATTGAACTTGTCATATGAAGTCCTCTAGCTAACATTGCGTTAGATGATATTAATCCTTTAAATACATAACCTGAAATCATAAACGAACTTAAAATTAGAATTATAAGCGTAGCTAAGATAAGAAAGTTGATTATTAAAGATGTTGTCATTTTAGGATTAATTTTTCTTTTTAAAATAAGTTTATACCATCTAAAATTAAGCATGTTATGCACTATAAATAATAAGAATAATATAATACCTAGTACTTCATGAGTAAGACCTACTAAAGAATGTTCGCACATCAATAAAATTAGGGCTTTATACATTATTATATCAATAAATATCTTGATTTTTTTAATTTTAAAGACTGGTTTAATCTGCATATTCTATTTATTTCGTTTTTCTACGATAAGTTGACCAAACCATTCAATGATATTAGGATCTTGGTGAGAGAAGAATGATGATGTTTTAGTGTCTAGAGTTTTAATCAACTTTAGATCGTTATCATCTAGTGTAAAGTCTTCAATATTAAAGTTTTCTATTATTCTGTTTTCATGTACTGATTTAGATAATGCAACAATACCTCTTGTGTTTAACCACTTAAGAATTACTTGTGCAACGCTTTTTGAATGTTTCTTTGCAATGGAAACTAATGTTTCATTTGTAAACATATTATTCCTACCTTCTGCAAATGGAGCCCAAGCCTCTAAAACAACACCATATTTATCGGCCCATTTTTTAGCTTCAATTTGTTGATTGAATGCATTAATTTCTATTTGATTTACATGTGGCTTGATGGTAGAAAATAAACAGATGTCTACTAAACGATCTGGGTAGAAGTTATATACACCAATAGCTTTAACTTTACCCTCATTATATAATTTTTCTAAATCTCTATATGCTGAATAATAATCACCTACAGGTTGATGAAGAAGAATTAAATCTAGATAGTCTGTTTTTAGTTTTTTCATAGAGTTAATAACTGAATCATAAGTCTTACCTTCACCGTAGTTATCAATCCATACTTTTGTAGTTAAGAATATATCCTTTCTATCTACACCACTTTGTACTATAGCTTCACCTACTTCATCCTCATTGAAATAAGCTTGTGCAGTATCTATATGACGATATCCTGCTTTTAACGCATTAATTACTTTTTTTGTGCAATCTTCCTTTGATACTTGGTATACACCAAAACCATTTAGCGGAACTGATACACCATTTGATAATTTAATTGTTTCCATTATTTTATCTCCTTGATAAATTCAATATGTTCTTTGATTGGTTTATTAAATAAACCTTCTACCAATTTTAAACTAGGATTTAATTTTGATATATCCTTTATACTATTTGACATATAAATAGAATCATTAGTATAACTATTTGCAAATACTATAACTTCTTTGTTAAAGTTTTTTAAATTATTTTTTACAAATGTAGCTATACACATTGGCATTGTATACCACCATATAGGGAAGAATAATAATATTCTTTCATACTCTGATATTTCTATATCAATTTCATTAATTTCTGGCAATATTTTTTGTTCCCATTCATCTTTAGCTTCTACATAAGCACAAGTATTATAATTAGAAGAATACGGAACTTTTCTTTCTATTTTAATTGTGTCAAAGTTAAACTCTTTATTTAAATCATCTACAATATGTTTAGTATTACCTGACCAACTAAAATAAACTATTAAAGTTTTCATTTATATTTCCTCCTTCGATTACATTATATAGTTGTTTTTATATTATGTTTTATCTTGATTGACTAATGTGGTATACTAAAAACGTATAGTAAGGAGGTATATTTAAAATGATTGAAACATACTTGTTAGAATATTTTATTGCATTTGTAGAAGAAGGATCACTACTTAAGGCTAGTCAAAGACTACATGTGTCACAGCCATCTTTAACTAGAGCTATGCAAAAGTTAGAATTAGAACTAGATATCAAATTGTTTGATAGAGATGTTAATAAAATCACATTAAATCAAAATGCTTTAGAATTAACTGATTATATTAGGGATATTCTTGCATTAAATAGACTTCTTATGGAGAAAGCAAAAGAATTAAAAAAGAATGAATCCATAATACGTGTATCAATGACTGCACCGGGCCCTGTATATTTATATTCTAATTTCTTTATATTTAATAATCAGTATAAATATACAAGTAAAATAACTGATGAGGAAACTTGTATTAAAGAAGTAAAAGAAGGATTAGTTGATATAGCATTTATAAATAAAGAAATTAATATGAGAGGTTTTGTATCTAGAAAAATTATTACTGAAAAACTTTATGTATGCTTACCTAAGACTCATTTCTTAAAGGATAAAAAAGAAGTAACATTTAAAGAGTTAGACGGTCAATCATTTATATTAAGTAGTGATTTAGGCATATGGGACAAAATAGTTTTAGATAAACTTCCTAATTCTAAATTAATAAAAATAGAAATAGAGAATTTAGGAGAAGTTACAAAGTATTCATCTATTGCAACATTTAAAACTAATATTACAGCTAATCTTCATGATGATGATACTAAGGTGTTGATACCAATCTCTGATGATGAAGCTAAGGTTTCTTTCTATTCGTTTTATAAAGAAAAGAATAAGAAGTTATATGATTTAATTAAGAAAGGTTAAAATTAAGGTTTAAAAAGGTGAATTATGGAATTAATTAATGTTATTGGATTGTTTTTATTAGTTTCTGCAATATGTTGTGCTATTGGTTTTAAAAGAATTGTTTATTTCTTATCTATTGGTTATGGATTTGCAGTATTTGGACTTGGTGTTACTTATTTAATTGTATCAATAGTAAATAATACATTTGATGTAATCTTACTTATTCAAGTATTGTTATTGATGATTTATGGCTTTAGATTATCATACTTTTTGATAAAAAGAGAATTAAAGAATGCATCATATAAAAAAGTGCTTAGTGAAGCCACATCTAAAGAAGATTCAAAAAGTAATGTTTTAATTAAGATTGTGATTTGGATAAGTGTTTCTATACTTTATTTCTTACAAACTTGTCCTGTAATTATTAGGTCCCTTAACGGAAATATTATAGATAGTAATAATTTCAACTCAAAATCAATAGGAATGCCTATTATCGGTATTATAATATCTAGTATAGGTCTAATAATTGAAAGTACTTCTGATAGACAAAAGTCTCGTCAAAAGGCTGAAAGAAGCGATATGGTAGCAACCAAAGGATTATATAAGTTTTGTAGATGTCCTAATTATGTAGGTGAGAGAATATTCTGGCTAGGTATATTTTTAGGTGGTGTTACATCTTATAGCATGGCTAGTGACTGGGTATGTGCAATTTTAGGATATGTATGTATATTCTATGTAATGATTAATTCAGCTAAAAGATTAGCTTTAAAACAAGATAAGAGATATAAAGATAAAGAAGAATATATTAACTATATTTCTACTACACCATTATATTTTCCACTTGTGCCTCATAGTTTAGTAAAAAAGATACATAATAAGAAAAATAAGAGCCTCTAAAGTATATCTTTAAAGGCTTAAATTTAGTTGAAAACATTTTAAATGTAAAAAACTCTTAAAAAACATATAAAAACATTGTAAAATAGAATGGGTGGTTTAATGAAATATTATGCTGTTAAAAAAGGAAGAGAATGTGGTATATATACAAGCTGGCAAGATTGTGAGCCTTTAGTAAAAGGATATGAAGGTGCCATATTCAAATCATTTTCTACTCGTGATGAAGCTTTAGCTTTTTTAGGAGAAAAAAGTGAAAGTGATTCATCATTTGAAAAACCTACTGCTTATGTAGACGGTTCTTATAATAAGGAAACAGAAGAATATTCTTTTGGTGCTATTTTGTTTTTAGATGATGGCAAACACATTTTTTCTAAAAAGTTTGGTCCAGATGACTATTCAAGTACACGAAACGTCGCTGGTGAGGTTAGAGGTGCTTCGTTTATTATTAACTATGCTATAAAGCATGATATTAAAGAACTTGATTTATATTATGACTATCAAGGAATAGAATCGTGGTATAAAGGTGAGTGGAAAACAAATACTGAATTAACCCAAAAATATAGAGAATTTGCTTTAAAGAACAATGGCGTTATTAAAGTTAATTTTCACAAAGTGAAAAGTCATACTGGAATAAAATATAACGAAGAAGTAGACTTGTTAGCCAAACAGGCTTTAGGAATTAAAAATTAAGAGGTATATATGCTTTTAGCAAATTTTATCAAGATTAGTGAGTTTAATGCTCAATCATGGATTATGATAGTAATTCTTGTACTATCAGGATTAGGATTATTCTTGTATGGTATCAACAGAATGTCTTCAAGTTTGAAGAACATTGCTGGTGACAGGCTTAGAAAGATAATTCAAAAGACAACTGATTCCCCATTAAAAGGTATCTTGGTTGGTATTGTTGTTACTGTACTTATTCAATCATCAAGTGGTACAACAGCTTTAATTGTAGGACTTGTAGGAGCAGGTCTAATGACTCTTCCACAAGCTATTGGTGTAATAATGGGTGCAAATATTGGTACAACATTAACCGTTGTATTAATTGGTTTACCAATATCAGATTATTTTGTAGCCTTATCATTTATAGGAGTTGCACTTATATTCTTTGGAAAAAAGAAGAAAACTAAAGAAATAGGTGAAGCTTTATTTGGATTTGGTATTCTATTCTTAGGTCTTGAACTTATGGGACAAACACTTGATTGTGTATTCCAACAATATGAAGAACAAGTTCAAACTGCATTTAAAAATTTATCAGATTTCCCTATTTTAGGTTTACTTGTAGGTACTGTATTTACTGCAATTATTCAATCAAGTGCCGCAGCTATTGGTATTTTACAAAATCTATATGATTTAGGTGCTATTCAACTTACTGGTGCAATCGCATTATTAATTGGTTCTAACATTGGTACAACTATTACTGCTATATTCTCAGCTATTGGTGGTACAACAGAATCTAAACGTACAGCTTGTGTACATACTATGTTTAACGTATTTGGTGCAATCATTTTTATGATAATCTTGTATCCATTTACACAACTTATGTCTTTACTTGAGACAAATTTACATATTGCACCTAAAATGGTAATAGCTTTAGCCCATGTAATATTTAATATTGGTGTTACTGTTATTCTATTCTGGTTTAGAAATTTAATGGCTAATCTTGCATGCAAGATGTTTAAAGCTAAATCAGATAAAAATCCAATTTATGTTAGCTTAAGTGATTATTCATTGATTAAGAAAAATACATATTACGCACTTGATGTTTGTTCTCATGCAATTCAATATATGTCTGATTTAGTAGTTAAGTTCTATAAATTAACATATAATTATGCATTTGAAAATAACAAAGAAACTCCTGAACTAGCTGAAAAGTATGAAGAAGAAATTGACGTATTAGATGAGAAAATACATAGATATCTAATCAATATCACTCTAGAAAATGTTGATAAAGATGAATCTAATACATTATCTAAATATTTAGATACAGTTAAAGATTTAGAGCGTATAGCTGACCATTTAACAAATATTGTGGAATTCTTTGAAAAACGTTATGCAGCAAGTCAACAATTATCCGAAGAAGGTTCTAAAGATTTAAGAACTATGATGGATTCTTTAGATTTAATGGTTACATGTGCATGTGAGGCGATTAACACTTGGGATAAGAATCTAGCAAGAAAAGTTGTTCTTGAAGAACCTAAGGTTGACGATATGGAAGAAGTATATCGTAAGCGTCACGTAATAAGAATTAATAAGGGTATTTGCCAAGTTTCTGAACTTGATTTCTATGTTGATATTTTATCAAATTTAGAGCGTATTGGTGATCACGCAGACAATATTGCAGAAAATGTATTAAATGATGTTTATGCTAAAGAAGAGGTAATTGATTATCAAGTTGCCGAAAATTCTAATTAGTGGTATAATACTTAAAAATGATAGGTGATAGTATGAAAGTAAGATCTTATGATGCGTTAACAGATTATGATAAAATTCTTGAATTAATTAAACAAGAAAAATTAACTTCTCTATATAAAAAAGATAAAAATTTATATAAAGAAGCAATGTCTAATTCTGAAACATTTGTTTTAGAAAATAATGGAGAAATCATTGGATTTGCTCGTGCTATTTCCGATTTTACATATACAACTTATATTATGGAGCTTGTTGCAAAAGATAACTTTGATAAAGTTGAAATATTTAAACAATTATTAACTAAACTAGAACATTTAGCATTACATGGTAATTGTAATATTATATGTGATAGTGAGGTTGATGAAGAAATTTATTTAAAACTAGGTTTTAAGAAGTCTGGAGAAGGACTTAGAATTACTTATAAAAAATAAAATTATGAACTGTGAAAAACTTACATATGGTAAGTGATTCACAGTTTTTTTAATAGTTGGCTTAATTGTGTTATGCCTGAATGAAATATGGACTAAAACTAGGCGGTTGTTCATTATTGGAATTTGATTATTGTTATTAAATATTTTAAGTGTTATAATTAAATTGTTTAAAAAGGAGAGAATTATGAAGAAAGTATTTTTAAGTTTGGCGTTTATTATAACTGCATTAATAATTAATTGTTCATTATGCTTTGCACAAGAATTAAATATTGAAAATTATTTAAGTGAAAGTAGAAGTATATGCGAGAACAACGATTTGATTGTCTATTCAAACTATGGATATACTGAAAAAGAGATGATTGAAATTATTGATTCATCTGATAAGCAGTGTTTGTTCTTTGAAAAAGATATTAATCAAATGAATGGTTATAATTTATTCGGAGCAATTGATAACATTTGTTTTTCGTATAAAATGAACTATGATGAAACTACAACATATGATTTTGATACTTTGAAGAAAGATTGCAACGATTATTTTTTATATGTGTTAAGTGCTTCAAGGACAAATAATATATGTGATACGGATATTAATAGTGATTTTGTAAAATATTCTAAAACGATTTTAATAAGAGAAAAGAATATACCTTATGGATATATAGATGTTGAATTTAAATTCTATTACTCAAAAGGTTTTATAAATAATACAGGATTAGTGTTGGTTGAGTCAAAATCTAGTTTTGTTTGTGGAAATATGGCAGCTAGCAATAATAGTGAATTTGACAAAAGCTATTATCAATACTCTCAATATGCTCATTTATCTGTAGATAAATATCAGGAATGGGATGATTCTACAAGAGATTATAGAACTACACTTACTCCTGTGATTAAAGATTATTGGCCTGTTAATAAACCAATGGCACAAACTATTAGTTCAAGTTTTAATTTGGGATTAAATTATGGCTATTCATATAATAATGGTTTTAGCACGAGTGATGGAATTAGTATAGGTAATGGATATAATAACGGAACAAATATTGGATTCACTTATAATAAATCTTATACTGATACACTACCTTCATTGTCAGTGCAAAGAAATGCTGATAACTATAACATTATAGAATGGACATATAGTTATGATAAATCAATACATGCAGCAAAGATTAATTCAACAAACAATGCTAGTCAATTTTTATTATTTGAAGTTAACGGAAATAGCTGCTTTAGAACTGACTTTGTATTAAATTATGAATTTGATGCAATATATGCTCAACGTAACGACCGGGGTTACAAATTGGGTACACGTGAACTTAAATTCAGTAATACTAAACAAATAGGAAATTATTATTTATAGAGGTGAATTATGAATAAAATAATCTTAAACTTTTTATATTTATGCAATATAATTGCAGCTATATTAACAGCTTCTACAATCATTGCTGAAAGCATAGATAATTCGGCTGCAGGATTATACTTTATATATGGTGGTATTGAAATTGCAATTTTAGTTATAACATTTATATATGTGATTATTTATAGTAAAAAAAATAAAGAATAATTAGTTAAGACATATTTACATGAAGTAAGTATGTCTTTATCTTTATCTGTTGATTTTATATTTAAAAGGTAATAAAATATAGAGGTTTGAAAAGAGGCTTTTATATGAAAAAAGAAATGTCATTCACTGATGGCAATCTATTCAAAAAAATGAATATATATGCCATACCTTTAATATTATCTGGTTTACTTCAATTATTATTTTCAACAATGGATTTAGTTGTATGTCGTCAATATGGTTCGGCTAACTCCGTTGGTGCTATCACATCAACTAGTGCTTTAGTAAGCTTAATAGTAAATTTATTTATCGGTGTTGCGACCGGCTCTAATGTAATTATGGCAAGATGTTATGGCTCAAAGGATACTAAGAAGGGTCAACAAGTAGTATATTCATCAATGTGGCTTTCAATCATCATAGGATTTATTGTTTCTTTGTTTGGATTTATTTTCTCTAAACAATTACTATTGATGCAAAAAACTGACCCTGAATTTTTAGAGTTATCTAATAGTTATTTAAGAATATATTTTATTGGTGTATTCTTTATGATGATTTATAACTTTGGTAGTGCCATATTAAGAGCAGTAGGAGACACAGTAAGACCTTTTATCTTCTTACTTATTGCTGGTGTAATTAATGTTATATTTAACTATATATTTGTTTTAGGATTTGGTATGGATGTAGCAGGTGTTGGTATTGCAACAGCTATGAGCCAAGCTGCATCAGCTATACTTGTTGTAATTAGTTTGTTTAGAAGAAAAGATTTCTTCCACTTTAAATTATCCGAATTTAAGATGAAATTAATTGACGTTAAGCAAATAATTATTATAGGAATTCCTGCAGGTATTCAATCTGTATTGTTCTCTATTTCTAATGTTATAATTCAAGCTTCTATTAATCAACTCGGAGCTGACGTAATCAATGGATCAGGTGCTGCAAGTCAAGTAGAACAATTTATTTACACATCAATGGAACAAACTTGTTATACTTGTTTAGCATTTATTTCAGCTAATTTTGCAATAAGAAATACTAAAAATATAAAGAAGATACTTGCCTACTCATTTATAATGGTTATTATGTATAACATTATATTCTCAGGTATTGCACTATTATTCCCTAATCAATTATTAAACTTCTTTGCAAAGTCTGATGCGGTTAAAGCAGTTGCAAGAGAACGTTTAATCATAATGGCATCAACTTATGTATTATGTGGATTAATGGATGTTTGTGCTTCAGCTATTCGTGCTATTAATTATCAAATTATTCCAACAATTATTACATGCGTTGGTGTATGTGGTACTAGACTATTCTTTATATATGCAATGTTTAATAGATTTGATGAATTCAGAAATCTAGCATCTATTAGTATAAGTTACCCTGTTTCTTGGGCATTAACATTTATAGCTCATTTAATTACTTTTATCATATTATTTAAAAAACTTGAGAAGAGATTTAAAGAAAGTGAAAATAAAACAGTAGAAGAATTGGATTAGATTTATCTAATCTTTTTCTTTTGATAGAATATTTTGCTTATTTAGAATATAATTATATTAGTTGAATTATAATGTTAAAATTGCTTTAAATTTAATAGTAATAATTTATTGTTTTGATGGAAAGGAATATTTTTATGGATAATAATAACGAGATAAAGTTAAATGATGAAGAAACATCTAAACTTGATAATCTTTACAAAAATATAAAGGAAAAAGTAATTAATGCAAGAAGTAAGATGCTTAAACAAATTGATACAACTATGATTGAAGTGTATTGGTATGTTGGTAAAATTACTTTTGAATTGTTTAATTATTCTTATGATGGAACATATGGAAAAAGAATTGTAGAAGTGTTATCAAAAAATTTAACAAAGGATTTTGGAAATGGTTTTTCTCAAGTTTCTATAAGAAGAATGCGCAGATTTTATGAATATTATCCAATATGGTAGACAGTGTCGACTGAATTATCATGGGCGCATTTTCAAGAATTAATTAGAATTGAAAGAAAAGAAGAAAGAGACTTCTATGAAAATGAATCAATTAAATCTGATTAGGGATGTAGAGAATTAAGGCGCCAAATTAATACAAAATTATATGATAGATATATTATTTCACCTAATAAAAATTTAATTATGAATGAGTCTAAAAAAGGTGAAATAGAAAAACAACCTGAAGAACTTTTAAAAAGCACATACATATTTGAATTTGCTGGGTTGAAAGAGAACAAAAATTATTTAGAAAGCGATTTAGAAGAATCTTTATTGAAACATTTAACTGAATTTTTATTGGAACTTGTAAGAGGATTCTCATTTGTAACTAGTCAACAAAGACTAAAAATTGGTTAGGAATATTATTATCCGGATTTAGTGTTTTATAATCGTTTGGCGCGATGCTTTGTAATAATTGATTTGAAAATAGGTAAATTAACTCATCAGGATATTGGACAAATGCAAATGTATGTAAATTACTACAAGAAAACACAAATGATTGAAGGGGAGAATGAACCTATCGGAATTTTATTATGTGCGGACAAAGATGATGCAGTGGTTGAAATGACTTTAGGAGATAATGTGAAAAATGTTTATGCTTCTAAATATTTAAGATATATGCCATCTAAAGAAGAATTATTAAAGATAATAAAAGATGAAAAAGAACTTTTAGAATTATCTAAAGAAGAGATTTAGATAATTTTGATTTTCTTAAGTAATGTGAAATAAATATAAACCAATAAAGGAGAAGAAAAATGTTTGAATTAATCACTTCTTATAAACCAACAGGTGACCAACCTAAGGCTATAGATACAATAGTTAATAATTTTAATAATGGTATACATGAACAAGTCTTACTTGGAGCTACTGGAACTGGTAAAACATTTACTATATGTAATGTAATTAAACGTTTAGGTAAAAAAACATTAATACTTGCACATAATAAGACTCTTGCAGGGCAATTATATAATGAGGTAAAATCATTCTTTCCTAATAATCATGTAGAATATTTTATTTCTTATTATGATTACTATCAACCTGAAGCCTATGTTGTATCAAGTGATACATTTATAGAAAAGGATGCATCTATTAATGATGAAATAGATGAACTTAGACATAAAGCTACCGCAAGCCTTATTGATTATGATGATACAATTGTCATTGCATCAGTTTCTTGTATATATGGTATAGGAAACCCTGATGATTATAAGAATTCAATGTTATGTTTAAGAGTTGGAGAAACTTATAATAGAAAAGATTTATTAGCTCATTTAGTATTCTTACAGTACGAAAGAAATGATTATGACTTTAAGCGTGGTACTTTCCGTTTAAGAGGAGACACATTAGATATAATTCCAGCTAATGAACATGAACACGGAGTTAGAATTGAATTCTTTGATGAAGAGATAGAGGCTATAAAGTTGTTTGATGTTGTATCTGGTAAATCTATAGAAAATCTAGAATTTATTAATATATTTTCAGCTAGTTTCTTCGTTGCACCAAAAGAGCGAATTGAAGAGGCAATGAGACGTATTAAGGCAGAACTTGATATGCAAGTTGAAAAATTTAAGAGTGAAGGAAAGTTACTTGAAGCTGAAAGAATTAATAATAGAACTACCTATGATTTAGAAATGATCAAAGAAATGGGTTCTTGTTCTGGAATTGAAAATTATTCTCGTCATATGGAACTAAGAGAAGAAGGTGAAACACCTTCTACTTTAATAGATTTCTTCGGTAAAGATTATTTGCTTGTAATAGATGAATCACATGTTACTGTGCCTCAAATTGGCGGGATGTATAATGGGGATAGAGCGAGAAAAGAAACTCTAGTTAATTATGGATTCCGTCTTCCTAGTGCTTTAGATAATAGACCACTTAAGTTTGAAGAATGGGAAGCTAAGAAGAGTTATGTACTTTATATGTCTGCGACCCCTGGCGTATACGAAACATCTAAGAATTTACCAATAGTAGAACAGATTATAAGACCTACTGGCTTGTTAGACCCGATTATTGAAATTAAGCCAACTTTAGGACAAGTTGATGATATTTATAGTATTGTGCTAGACTGTGCTAAAAGAGGTGAAAGAGTACTAATTACAACTCTAACTATTCAAATGAGTGAGGATTTAACTAATTATTTAAAACAAATGGATTTAAAAGTAGCTTATCTTCATTCAAAAATTAAACCATTAGAACGTCTTGAGATAATTAGAAATTTAAGACTTGGTAAATATGATTGCCTAATAGGTATTAATCTTTTAAGAGAAGGTTTAGATATTCCAGAAGTTTCTACTGTATGTATACTTGATGCTGATAAACAAGGTTTCTTACGTTCTACAAGAAGTTTAATCCAAACAATTGGAAGAGCCGCAAGAAATGATAGAGGTAAAGTTATAATGTATGCTGATACTATTTCTCCTTCTATGGAAGAGGCTATAAGTGAGACTAAGCGTAGAAGAGAAATACAAGAGGCATATAATAAGGAACATAATATTGTTCCTCATACAATAGTAAAACCAATTCCTAATAGTGTATCAATTCATAAAGATAGTGAGATAACAGAAACAAATAATGAAAAGATTGATAAACCATTAACAAAGAAAGAAAAAGAAGAATTAATTGAAAAGTTAACTATTGAAATGAAGCAGCGTGCTAAAGATTTGGATTTCGAAGGTGCTGCTGAATTAAGAGATGCAATTATTGAATTAAAAACAAGGTGATTTTATGTATACTTTAAAAGAATTATTTAAAATAGGTAATGGTCCATCATCAAGCCATACAATGGGACCTAAAAGAGCTAGTCTAGAATTTAATAAAAGATATCCTGATTGTGATAAGGTTAAAGTTATTTTATATGGATCACTAGCTTTAACTGGTAAAGGTCATTTAACTGATAAGATTATTGATGAAACTTTAGTTAAACCTCATGAAATAGTATTTAATTATCTAGATTTACCACCACATCCTAATACTGTTGACTTTATTCCTATTAAAGATAATAAAAAATTAAAACGATTTAGAGTCTTTTCTGTTGGTGGAGGTACTATTAAAATAGAAAATGAACCCGAAGCTGTTTCAAGTCATGTTTATCCACATTCTAGCTTTTCAAGTATTAAAGATTATGTAATTGATCAAAATATAGATTTAGCTAGTTATGTTTATAGATTTGATTTAAAGGATATTAAAGATTATTTAGGTACTATACTAGATCAAATGTTACAAACTATTGATAATGGTTTAGCTAAAAGTGGAGTAATACAAGGTAAACTTGAAATTAAAAGAAAAGCTAATATGCTTTATAATAAAAAAGTTGATGATGAGACTAAAGGTGATATGCAAATAAGACACTTATATTCTTATGCATATGCAGTATCAGAAGAAAACGCTGACGGCGGAGTAATTGTAACTTCTCCTACATGTGGATCTTGTGGAGTATTACCAGCTGTTATTAAATATTCTATGGAAAAGTACGGAATTACTAAAGATAAGGTGATAGATGGACTGGCTGTTGCAGGACTTATTGGTAATTTAGTTAAGACTAATGCTTCAATAAGTGGAGCTGAAGCAGGATGTCAAGCAGAGGTCGGTACAGCTTGTGCTATGTCTGCAGCATATTTTTCATATGTTATGGGTGCAAACATTAATCAAATAGAACAAGCTAGCGAAATAGCACTTGAACACCACTTAGGTCTTACATGTGACCCTATTATGGGATATGTACAAATACCATGTATTGAACGTAATGCAGTAGCTGCAATAAGAGCAGTTGATGCTTATAACCTTGCAAAACTATTAAATTCTTGTGATCAAAAGATTTCATTTGATATGGTATGTAAAACAATGTATGAAACTGGTAAAGACTTAACTAGTAATTATAGAGAAACTAGTCAAGGTGGTCTTGCGAAAACTTATATGGGAGAATAATATGAAGGTTAATGATATATTAAATGTTAAGATTATAGACTATGACCATTTAGGACTAGGTGTTGCAAAAGTGGATGGCTTTCCTATTTTTGTGCCATATGCTTTAGTTGACGAAGAGGTTAAGGTACAAATCACAAGAGTTACTAAAAATTTAGCTGAATCTAAATTACTTGAGGTTATAAGTGAAAGTCCATCAAGAAATAAAGATATCTGTCCTAATTATCTAAAATGCGGTGGATGTTCTTTAATGCATATGAGCTATGATACTCAACTTGAGTTTAAAAGAAAAAGCGTTGAAAATACATTACATCGTATTGGAAATATTGACTTTAAAGTTAATGAATGCGTTGCAAACCCTAATAGGCTTCACTATAGAAATAAGATTATTGTACCACTTGGTTTAGATCAAGATGGGCATATTATATCTGGTTTCTATGAACAAAAGAGTCATAATATTGTTAAAAACGATGAATGTTTAATTGAACATAGTGATGCAAGAAAGATTATTTCATCTATTAAAGAAATGATTGAAAGAAATCATTTAACTGTATACAACGAGACTACACATTCAGGCCTATTTAGAAATATAATGCTTAGAGTTAACTATAAGGGTGAATATATGGTTGTATTTGTTACTAAAAAGAATCAACCAATACTAGTTAATATGGCATTAGAATTAGCACATCAATTTCCATTTATTAAGAGTGTATATGTTTGTGTAAATAAAGAAAAAACTAATGTAATTCTTAAGGGTGAATTTATTCATTTAATCTTAGATAAATATTTGGTAGAAGATATAAATGGGTTTAAATTTGTAGTACACCCTAATAGTTTCTTACAAGTTAATCATGATCAATGTGAAAACTTGTATAATAAAGTATTATCATATATTCCAACAGATAAATCAAAAAATATTATTGATGCTTACTGCGGTGTTGGTTCTATAACTCTTAATTTATCAACAAAAGCTAAACATGTATATGGTATTGAAATAGTTAGTGAAGCTGTAGATAATGCTAATTACAATAAAAAGATGAACAATGTCGATAATGTTGATTTTATATGTGGTAAATGTGAAGAAAAGATTCAAGAATTAGCTAAACTTAAAGATATTGATTATATAGTAGTAGATCCTGCAAGAAAAGGATGCGAGAAAGAATTCTTAGATACTATTATTAAGATGAATATTAAAAATGTTATTTATGTATCTTGTCTTCCTCAATCTCTTGCAAGGGATGCTAAATATTTAATTGAATCAGGTTATAAAGTAATGGATGTAACTCCATTTGATATGTTTAGTCAATCTGGACATGTAGAAACCATAATGTTATTGTCTAAATAATTTATACAATTCTTTTATTTGAATAAATCATTTAAAAAGTACTATAATATAATTATCAAAGGAGAATGATATTTATGTTAGATGCAATTAAAAACAGATTTTCACCAAGAGAATATTTACCTACTGAGGTAGAAAGTGAAAAAATTAAAGAAATAGTTGAAGCTGGTCTAAGAGCTCCAAGTGGTAAGAATTTACAAGATGGTATTATTCTTGCAATTACTAATAAAGAAGTTATATCAAAACTTTCTAGTATTAACGCAAGCGTTATGGGTGCAAAGGAAGGTTATGATCCATTCTATGGTGCTCCATGCGTATTAGTTGTATTGAATAAGAAGACTCATTTAGCTGAATTAGATGGTGCTGCAATTATTGAAAATATTTTACTTGAGGTTGTTAATCAAGGACTTGCAGCGCGTTGGATTAATAGAGCTAGAGAAGAATTTGAGACTGAATATGGTAAAGAATTATTAAAATCTTTAGGATTAGATCCATTAGAATATGTTGGTATTGGTAATGTGGTTGTTGGATACTCTAACGCTGAAAATCCACATCATCCAATTAAAGAAAATAGAGTATATTACATTAAATAAATATTGTTAGTATTTACTAATAATTAATAGTTATTAACAAATAAAATTTTCTTGTCACTCTTTTTCATAAAACAATTGACAAAGACGATAAATAGTGATATTATAAGTGCGTCAACGAGAGTTGACATCCCTATCCCAAAATTGTGAATTTTTTCACAAACCCCCTTTTAATCACCCGACAATAGTTGGGTATTGGAGAGTATCATTTGATACTCTCCTCTTTTTATTGTATAATCTCTTTTAAAAAGGATAGTGATTATCATGAAAATATTATTAACAGCATTCGAACCATTTGATAACTTAAATACTAATTCTAGTTTAGAAGTATTAAAACACATTAATATTGATAATGTAGTTAAAGAAGTACTTCCTGTTTCATATAATCAAGTTAAAATAAAAATTAAGGAATTAATTGCAAAACATCATCCTGATTTCATTATTAATTTAGGACAAGCAGGTGGAGAATCAAAACTAAGAATTGAAAAGTTTGCATTAAACTATACCAGAGCAAGTATTCCTGATAACGACGGTACATTAAAAACTAAAGGTCTAGTATTTGAAAGCGCACCTTTGGCTTTGACTACAACACTTGATTTAGAATCTATTGTAGATGACGCAAAGAAAGATCAAATTGATTCGTATATATCTTTATCAGCTGGTGGATATATTTGTAATAGTTGTTACTTTTCATCTCTTTATTTAAATAATGGTGCTGCACTATTTATTCATTTACCTTATTTATTAAATCAAGTAGATGGTAAAAATGGTGTTGAACTTGAAATACTTGTTAAAAATACAACATATTTTATAGAAAAAATAATTGAAATAATTATGAAAACATTATCATTCGACAAAAAATAAAATATTTGTCGAATTCCTATTGAAATTATAAAAAAATAGTTGTATTATATAGCCAGTCAAAGAAATTTGACTACAATATACTTTCCCTTTTTAAACAAATACTTTCTCAATCTGCCTCGTGCAGAGGAAATAGAGCACCTTTTTGGTGCTTTATTTTTTTATAAAAAATTGTGTTGATAAAAATGCGTGAAATATATATAATTGATTTATAAATTAGGAGGGATTTTATGGAAAAAAGAGTTTCAGCTTGGTCTTGGATATTTACGTTTATTTTACTTTGTATTCCAGTAGTTGGTGTAGTGTATTGCTTAGGACTTGCATTAGGAATATCTCAATACAAATCTAAAGTATCTTATGCACGAGCACAAATAATTTTAGTATTACTAGGAATTATTGTATTTATTGTTTATTTAGGTGTTATATTTGCTCAAGCAAAAGGAACATTTAAATTTGACGAATTCGCTCAATATTTACAAGAATATTTCCAACAACTTTTCGAACAATTAAAACAACAAGCTCCACAATTAAATCAATAAAGAATATGTGTATCTCTACCACTTTAAGTAAAATTATTGTATAATTTATTTAATTGAGGTGTAAAATGAGAACAGAACTTAATCTATCAAAAGATGAAATAAATTCTATATGTAAAAAACAAACCATTTTTACATATATTGTTGGTGCTCTTTGGACTATTGTTGCAATATTTGTTTTAGTTTTTGCAATACTATCAGCTGTATCTGATAGTAATAATGTAGCCATATGTGTTATAGTAGCTATTATTATGGCACTATTAATTATTAGTAATATTACAGCTACACTTAAAAAAGCTAAGATTTTTAAACAAATATATGTTACTAACAATGAACAATTAACAACAGAAGCTAAACAAATTAAATCAACTACTCATAAGTTTATTAAGTTTGAACCTAAAGGAGTAGATGTGGATCAAAACTTATATTATTCTTTTATTATATTTAATGTAATAGATGAGAATAAGAATAAGAAGGAATATTATTATATTTCTAAAAGACCACTTAAAATTATTGTTAACGATTTGATTTTAAATGAAGAATTAACTATAAATGTATTCAAAGATACTAATGTAATTGATTCTATACCTGAAATTGAAAAAGAATTATAAGGCATGGTAATTATATGACAAAAAAAGAAGAATTTTTAAATGTATTAAATCATCCAGAGAAAGTTAAGGTAGCTAAAAGTGTTATCTTAGCTTGCGAAGCTAATTTAAAAGGCTTTGATGATGCGTATAAAAGAACTGATTTAACTAAGAGATTAGAATTTGCTGTTTCAGCATCAGCTTACCTTTTTGGTAAAGGATTAGAAATTGAAATTCTAAAGAATATTAGACCTGAAGAAAAGTCTATTTGGATTGTACCTGCAGAAGTTGAAGAAGGAATTACATTTGATCTTCCTAAGCATTTAGAAGATGATGTAATTGATCTAATGGACCCATTTGAATCAGCTTGTGAAGAAATTATTAAGAATAATTATAATTTAAATATTCATAATTTCTGGATGTTATGCCAAATTTATGGTTCTATTTATGCTGAAGAAAATAAAGTATGGGAACATACAGTTGGTGGAGTATCAAATGATAAGGTGCTTACTAATAACGAATTATATCGTTTCGCTCTTCAAGCATTTAAGAATGAAATTGAGACTCATGGATTTACATTTGTACAGGCTTCACCAAACTGTGTAGAACCAGGTAATGTATTACTTGAAAAAAATGGAGTTAAATACTTAGTATGTCTTTCTACAACTATTCTTCCTAAGGAAGGATATATTGCAAAATGGAGACTTGAAAAAGTTAAAGTTGATGCAGGTAGAACAGATGCAATTCCATGCGGGACTCATATTGGTTTAATTCCTTCTGATGAGCTTTTAGCTAGCGAAGGTATTGCAGTTAAAGAAGGAGAATATAAGGTCCAAATTAGAAAACTTGTTAATTTATTAACAGGAGAAACTATTAGTGAGTAAGGATCCTTATATGCTTTTAAGTATAATTAATACTAAACTTAGAGATTATTATTCAACCCTTGATGATTTGTGTGATGATTTATCATATGATATTGACGAGGTTAAGAATATATTATTAAGTATTAATTATATTTATAATGAAGAATTAAATAAATTTGTTGAAAAATAGGCAATAAATAAAAAATAATTGTTGACAAGTAATACTCTTTTGGCTTATAATAATTAAGCAAGTTTTACTTGTTAACATACATGCGGGTATGGCGGAACTGGCAGACGCGCAAGACTTAGAATCTTGTTCCTACGAGTGCAGGTTCGATTCCTGTTACCCGCACCATTATTTTAGTAATTAGAGGTTTGATGTAATGTCAAGCCTTTTTTCTTTTGTTTAAAATCTAGATTTATCCATATATAAAGGTTCTATAAATAAAAGGGTGTGTTGTTGAAACACACCTTTAAATAATGTGGTGTGTCAACTATAAATAAAGAGGTGTGTACGCCAACTAAATCATAAAAAATACAGGTAGAATT
>CAVGEZ010000001.1:0-112179 GCA_963628445.1 uncultured Eubacteriales bacterium | reverse complement strand
CAGATGATTAATCACGCTAAAATAAAATTAAAAAAATGTTATTTTTAAGTTAAAATTATTTTGCTTTACAAAAATATTATTTTAATGAAAACCCTTACATTTGATGTTGACATCAAAAATTATTAATGTTATATTGAAACTGAGAGGGAAGTATATATGAAGAAAATTTTATTTGTAAATAGTGCTTTTTATCTTTGTACGTACTAACATCATTACAAAATCAAAGTTATGCGTATGAAATTATTAATGAATCAATTTATTCTGAAATTGCAATTAACTTTTTTAAGAATCCATATTGTGTGAATGATATTGAGTACAATAATCTAAATGTTGAATATATAAAAGATATGAAAGATTATGATGAAAATGTAGTTGCTAAAGTTGTTGGTTTGAATCGTGATAATAAACATGATTATGTATTGCTTAATATTGCTACATCATGGAAATCAATAGATGGATGGTTTTTTTAAAGTATATGAAAAATTTGAAAATGGTTATATTGTTTTTAATATTTTGTATTATAGTTGTTTTTATTGCCTATAAAAATAATATAAGTTACATTACAGACATAGATAAATACAGGGGATTGACTCAAGACGTTGATAAAATCGAAGTTTCATATGATATCAACGAAAATTATTCTCTAGACTTTACAATTGATGATCCCTCTGAATTAAATGAGATTATGTATTTGATATTAAATACTAAATTAAATAAAATTGATGGTTATATGGATGGTAGTAATACAATATTATATATATATCAAGGTTCCAAATTATATAGAATAAATTCGAGGCGTGTTGGTTATAATAATAAAACTTATTTATTTGAAACAACACAATTGAGTGAGAAAATAACAAATATTAAAAATTCTAGGTTTCCTGAATAAGAAAAATAAGACATAATAAAATATTTAATAGTAATGAGATGTGTGATATTCTTTACACATCTTTTTCTTATACAATTTGAAATTGAAGTATATATGTGGTAAAATATTTTGAATTATTAGATTTAGGAGGATTAACAAATGGGATTCTTTTCATTTTTCAAGAAAAAAGATAAATCAAAATCAGAAAAATATAAATTAGGTTTATTTAAAACTCGTGAAGGAGCATTTAAATCTTTAAAAGAAGCTTTAGAAGGTAAAGATAAGATTGATGATGATTTATTTGATTCACTTGAAGAAATATTTATTCAAGCTGATATTGGTGTAGAGACTGTTGTTAATTTTATTGATGAATTAAGGGATGAATGTAAGAATAAAAGCATTACTGATCCTAAAGAATTATCTGAAATTATTATAGATAAGATGTTTGAAATATATCTAAAAGGTGAGGTTGTTAATGCTAACCTTAATGTTTCAAAGAATAAATTAAATGTAGTACTATTTGTTGGTGTTAACGGTGTAGGTAAAACTACAAGTATTGCAAAAATAGCTCATATGTATAAAAAAGAAGGATACAAAGTATTACTTGCGGCTGGAGATACTTTTAGAGCTGGTGCTATTGAACAACTTGGTGAATGGGCTAAGAGAGTTGGAGTAGATATTGTATCTCGTAAGGCTGGAAGTGATCCTTCAAGTGTTATGTATGATGCAATTAAGAAGGCTAAAGAAGAAGGATACAATTTAGTTTTATGTGATACAGCTGGACGTCTTCAAAATAAAGCTAACCTTATGGCAGAACTTGAAAAAGTTAATAAAGTTATTGGTGAGGCTTCAGAAGGAAACCCTTGCGAAACACTTTTAACAATTGACGCTACAACTGGTCAAAATGGTATGCTTCAAGCTAAGGCTTTCTCTGAAATTACAAATGTTTCAGGTATTATTTTAACTAAATTAGATGGTACTGCAAAAGGTGGTATTGTACTAGCTATTAGAGATCAAATGGGTATCCCTATTAAATTTATTGGACTTGGAGAAAAGTTAGACGATTTAGAAGTATTTGATATTGAACAATATCTATATGGATTATTTGCTGACTTCTTTAAAGAATAATGGAAATCAAAGATAGAGAAGAATATATCAATTTATATGAACTTTATAGTTCATTATTAACTGATAAACAAAAGTCTTATTTTGAAGATTATTATTATTTAGATTTTTCACTTCAAGAGATTGCAGAAAATAATAATGTCTCAAGAAATGCGTGTTATGATGCAATAAACAAAACATGCAAAATTTTAGTTGATTATGAATCTAAATTAAAATTAAATGAAAAAACAAATAAATTAAAAAGTGCATTAGATTTATCTGATATTAAAGAGATAAAAAATGTGATTGCACAAATTATTGAGGAGTGATTATATGGCATTTGATGGATTATCATCAAGATTACAAATGGCCTTACGTCGTGTAACTGGTAGAGGTAAATTAAACGAAAATGACATTGATGAAATGTTAAAAGAAGTTCGTATTTCCCTACTTGAAGCTGATGTCAACTTTAAAGTTGTACGTGAATTCTTAAAAGACGTTAAAGAAAAAGCTGTTGGTGAAAAGATCATGAAGGGTCTTAATCCAGGTCAAGAAGTAGTTAAGATTGTTCGTGAAGAACTTAAGGCTACTTTAGGTGATGAGACTAGTGAAATTGTTTTTGCTCAAGGTAAACCAACAGTTATTATGACTTGTGGTTTACAAGGTGCAGGTAAAACTACAGCTTGTGCTAAGATGGCTGTTTATTATAGAAAAAAGATGAACAAGAAGCCTTTCTTAATTGCAGCTGACATTTACAGACCTGCTGCGGTTGACCAACTTGTAACTCTTGGTAAACAAGCTTCAATTCCTGTTTTTGAAATGGGTACTAATGTTAAACCTGAAAAAATTGTTGAAGAAGGTTTAAAAGAAGCTAGAAAAGGTGATTATGATTTAATCATCATCGATACAGCTGGTAGACTTCATATTGATGAAGCTTTAATGGCTGAGTTACAAAGAGTTGAAAAGATTGCAAAGCCTAATGAAGTATTACTTACAGTTGACGCAATGACTGGTCAAGATGCAGTAAATATTGCAAAATCATTTAATGAACAATTAAAATTAACAGGTTGTATCTTAACTAAAATGGATGGTGACACTAGAGGTGGTGCTGCACTATCTATTAAGAAAATTACAGGTATTCCTATTAAGTTAATGTCAACGGGTGAAAAACTAGATGCAATCGAAGTATTCCACCCAGATAGACTTGCTGATAGAATCCTTGGTATGGGTGACGTTTTATCTTTAATTGATACTGTTAGTGAAAATGTTGATGAAGATGAAATGATGGATATGACTGAAAAGTTAATGTCTGGTAGGTATAACTATAATGACTTGTTAAAACAATTTAAGATGATTCAAAGAATGGGTTCTATATCAAAAATATTAGGATTCCTTCCAGGACTTAAACAAGTTAAACAAGCAATGAGTCAAGTTGATGATTCTAAGGCCTTCAAAACTATGGAATGTATTATTTCTTCAATGACTGATGAAGAAAGAAAGAATCCTCAATTAATTAATACATCAGCTAGCCGTAGAGAGCGTATTGCAAAAGGTAGCGGTAGAAGTGTAGCTGAAGTTAACAGATTAAGAGAAGCTTTAGATACTCAAATCAAGACAATGAAGAAAATGCAAAACATGTCAGAAGATGATATGAAGAAGATGAGTACTAATCTTCAAAATGGAAACTTTTCTAATGTAGGAAGCGCTAAAGTGCATAAGGGCAAAGGAAAAGGTAAAGGTAATTTTAGATTTTAGTAGGTGTTAAAATGTTAATTGTTTCTTTATCAAATATAAATGATTTAGAATATTTGAATACTTTAGCCGATGGAATAGTCGTTTATACAAACGACTTTTCTTGCGTTTATAATAAGGCTTTTTCATTTGATGAAATTAAAGAAATATATGAGAAAAAAGGCAACTTAAAACTATTTATTGATTTAAGTATTATGTGTGAAAATAAAGACATTAATGATATAAGTTGCTTTATTGATGAATTTAAAACTCAAGATGTATATTTCTATTACATTGATTTAGGTGTACATCAACTTTTAAAAGAAAAGGGATTAGAGAATAGAGGTGTATTTAATCCAAGTACTTTGATTACTAATTCGAATGATGCTAAATTTTACTTAAGACAAAATATGTTAGCAGTTCAAGTGTCAAATGAAATTACAGTTAGTGATCAAGCAAAAATAAGTGAAAGTTGTAACTCTAACATTTGGCTTAAGAGTTTTGGATATATGCAAATGTTTCATTCAAAACGTCATTTAATTTCTTTATATGAAGAACACTCTGGAAAAAAGATAGAGAAGAATAATTATGAGTCTTATTTAAGAGAAGCTAAAAGAAATGATTTTTATCATATTTTTGAATCAAATAGGGGAACTTTGTTATTTAGACATTATGTAATTAATTATTTAAATGAACTTGATCTTATTAAGCCTAAATATATTTTCTTAGATAACATCTTTATTAAAGATGATGAATTCAAGTGTGTTGTAAAAATTTATTCAGACTTCTTAAATGAAAAAATATCAAAAGAAGAGGCAAATAGCTTAATAAGTGAACTTGATTTAAAAATTGAAGATGGTTTTAAATTTAAGGACACTGTATATAAAAAAGAGGAGGCAATTTAGGTGAATAAAGTTGAATTACTAGCTCCTGCAGGAGATTTAGAAAAACTAAAAATTGCAATTTTATATGGTGCTGATGCAGTCTTCATCGGTGGACTTAAGTTTTCACTTAGATCACGTGCTTCTAATTTTACTATTGAAGATATTAAAGCTGGATGCAAGTTTGCACACGAACATAATGCAAAAGTTCATGTAACTTGTAACATACTTCCTCATGAGATAGATGTTGATGGAGTTAGAGATTATCTTCACTCTTTAGAGGATGCTGGAGTAGACGCAATCATTTGTGCCTCACCTCTTATTATAGAAGAGGCTTTAAAAACTAAAATGGAAGTACACGTCTCAACTCAAGAATCAACTCTAAATTCTAGTATGGTTAAGTTTTATGAATCTTTAGGTGTTGATAGAGTAGTTTTAGGTAGAGAACTTGACCTAAATAGTATTAAAGAAATAAAAGCCAATTCTAATGTTGACATTGAGGCCTTTATACATGGTGGAATGTGTGTGTCATATAGTGGAAGATGTATGTTATCTAACAATATGACAGGACGCGACGCAAATAGAGGTGGATGTGCTCATTCTTGTAGATGGAATTATGATTTAACAATTAATGGCAAGAAAATAAACGAAGATGAATACTTTGCAATGTCTAGTAAAGATTTATGTAGTATCAGAGTTTTAAAAGAATATTTAGAAACTAATGTATCAAGTTTTAAAATTGAAGGTAGAATGAAATCTATTCATTATATTGCAACTATTGTTAAAACATATAGACAAGCAATTGATGAATATTATGCAACTGGTGATATTAAAAATATTGATTACTATATGAATCAAATAAGTAAAGCTGAAAATAGACAAACTTCAATCGGTTTCTTAAAAGGTATGACTACTGTAAATGAACAATTATATGATTTATTTACAGAAATACCTACTCAAAACTTTATTGGTTTAATACTTGATTATGATAAAGAGACACAAATAGCTAAAGTTGATGTAAGAAACTATTTCAAAATCAATTCAAATATAGAACTCTTCCGTGCAAAAGGTAGAGATGAGCACTTTATGTTAACAGATATCGTAAATGAGGACGGAGTTCATATTGAAGAAGCTAATCACCCACGTGATATTGTCTATATTAAAATACCATTTGAATGTAAGGAAAATGATATGTTGAGGTTAGTATTGTGAAATTAAATATTAACGATACTTACTACCCTGTAGAAGCTATACTTAAACCTACTAATAGAAATACTTATATAAAATATAAGGATGGAAAGTTTGTAATTACATCACCATATTATTTAGATGATAATGATATTTTAGATGTATTTAACAAAAATAAAGAAGTATTTATTAAGTTAATGAGAAAAGAAGAAAAAAATCGAGTAAATAAGTCTAATACAATTCATATATTTGGTAAAGAATATAATGTTAGAATTATAGATTCTTATAAAGAATACTGTGAAATAGATGGGGATACTATAAATATCTATCAAGCAGGATATGGTGAAGATAATATTAGATTTATTGTTAAGTATTTTTTACTTAAGTTATTAACAAATTATATTTCTAGTATTGAAGATGAGGTATATCATGATTTTTCGGATATAGTAAGTACTAAGCCTTCAATTAAATTTAAAGATGTTGACACTTATTTTGGTAAATGTTATTTTTTAAAAAATGAAATAGTACTAAATACAAAACTTGTTCGTTATGATAAAATATACATAAAATCAGTGTTGTATCACGAATATTGTCATTTTAAATATCACAATCATCAAGAAGAATTTTACGCTTTATATGAATCTAGATTTCCAAATGCGCAAAATATACAACACGCGTTAAGACAAATTAAATATAACGATTTGTATTAATTAGCACTATCTATTTTTAAAAATTTATTGTATAATTAACTAGCAATTTTTTAAGGAGGAATTTCTTATGGCAAACAAACATGAAATTACAGAAGAATATAAGAAGGAATTAGAAGCAGAACTTGATAATTTAATTAATGTTTTAATTCCAAATAATACACAAGCACTTACTGAAGCAAAAGCACAAGGTGACTTATCAGAAAACGCTGACTATGATGCAGCAAGAGATGAACAAGCTCGTCTTAACGCAAGAAAGGTTGAAATTAAAGACATTCTTGATAACTGTGTTATTATCACTGTTAAGAGTTATGATAAGGTTCAAACAGGTGTATTTGTTACTATCGAATATACAGGACCTAACGGTAAAGTTACTGATAAGTTCAAATTAACTAGCCCTGTTGAAGCAGATATTACTGCAAAGAAGTTATCTACAGAATCTCCAATCGGAAAAGCAATTATCGATCATAAGAAAGGTGATGTAGCAAAAGCTGTAACACCAATCGGTATTATGAACGTTAAGGTTTTAGATATTACTAATAAGTAAGATTAAATGCGTGTTTAACTAATGTTAGATACGCTTTTTAAATGTAAGTAATCTTGAAAAAAATAACTATTACTTATATAATTTATGATAGGTGTTAAAATGATAGAAAAATTTATTTATTATAAAAAATGTATTCCTTCTTTATATGTAAATACAGTATATGATATTGACTTTAAATCTCTTTATGAATTAGGATATAGAGTTGTATTTTTTGATTTAGATAATACCTTAATTTCTTATAAAGAGACTACACCTAACAAGCAAAGTATTCTCTTTATAGACTCTTTAAAAGATATGGGTTATGAAGTAATGATTGTAAGTAATAATTCACATAAAAAAAGAGTTGAAAGTGCTAGTAAAATATTAGGGGTAGATTACATTAATTTTGCATTAAAGCCACTTAAAAGAGGCTTTAAGAAAGCATTAAAAAAACTAGGGAATAAGTATACATCAGGTCAGGTTGTAGAGGTAGGAGATCAAATACTAACAGATGTATATGGATCTAAGAGAATGAAGTTTTATACAGTATTAGTGGACGCGATTGACCATAAAACTGAAATTTTTGCAACAAGACTAAATAGAAAAAGAGAAAAGAATATATTAAATAAGATTAAGAAAAAAGATATTGATAGTTATAATAAATATCTTTTAAAATATGAGGAAAATAATTTATGAGCGAAATAAAGTGTTATGGATGTGGATCTATTTTACAAACATTAGATCCTAATAAAAAAGGATTTATTGATAAAATAGATCCTACAAGAGAGATATTATATTGTAAGAGATGCTTTAGACTAATGCATTACAATGAATTTCCTAAAACTTTAGCTACAAATGAGGAATATGAGCTTATTATCAATGATTTACTTAAAAAAGATGGATTAATTGTACTTGTAGTAGATTTATTTGATTTTACTGGTACATTTATTCCTAAAATTATAGATAAATTAAGAAATAAGAATGTAGTACTTGTTGCAAATAAACTAGATTTACTTCCTAAGAGTGTTAATGTATCTAAAATAGTTGAATGGCTTACATATATGTGTAATAGATATTTCTTTAGAGTTGATGCAATCCATGTTGTATCAAGTAAAAAGGGATATTATATTGAAGACTTAATGAATACTATTAATTTATTAAGAGCGGGTAAAGATGTATATGTAATGGGTGTTGCAAATGTTGGTAAATCAAGTTTAATTAATTCAATACTTAAACGTATTGATAATAGAAAAGAAGATTTAATCGCAACAAGTGAAATCCCAGGTACTACCTTATCAAGCATAAAGATCGATTTCTTTGATGACCACAAAGCTATTATTGATACTCCAGGATTAATTAATGAACGTAATGCTCAATCTAATTTGTCTGAAGCAAGTTATAAGTGCTTAATTGCAAAATCAGAAATTAAACCTATAACTTATCAAATAGAGTCTGGTAATACAGTACTTTTAGGTGCAATTGCAAGTATAGCTTTAGTAAGTGGTGAAAATGTATCATTTACTTGTTATAGATCTAGTAATGTAACAATACATAGAAGAAAAAATATTGAAGTTCTAGACTTTATTAACAAGCATAGAGGAGAAATCTTAACTCCACCAGTTAAAGAAGATAATTCAAAACTAGAATTTGTAACTAAAACCTATAAATTAAAAGAAAAACAAGATATTGTTATTTCAGGACTAGGTTTTATTACTGTTAATAAAGATTGTGTCATTGAGGTAATGAGTTTAAAGAATATGGATGTGTTTGTAAGAAATGGAATATTCAGAGACAAAAATTAAAGAAATACATGATTTAGTATATAAAAAATATCTAAGTGAATTTCCTGATAAGATGTCAAGATTTACTCATATAGAAGGGGTAGCCAAAATGGCTAGATACTTAGCACATATTTATAATGTAGATGAATCTAAGGCTACAATATGCGCTCTAATTCACGATTATTATAAATATGAAAGTGAAGAAGTTATGCAAACTTTAATAAATCCTACTGATCTAGAAGAGTGTAAGAAGTACCCAGTATTGTATCACTCTTATGCTTCAGGTGAGGCTTTGTTAAATGTATTTGGTATAGATGACGCGGAAATGAAGTCTGCAATTAGAAACCATGTCTTTGGTCATCTAAATATGACAAGATTAGAAGAAATAGTGTTAATTGCTGACTATACTGAAGAAAACAGAACTTATGCATCTTGTGTTAAGGCTAGAGAGATATTGTTAAAGGGAGACATTGATAAGGCAATTCTTGAATCAACAAAAGATACAGTAAAGTTTGTTATTAAAAAAGGTGGAAATCCTCATCCACTTCAATACGATATTATTAAGGAATATGAAAGGAAAATTATTATGAATAAAATTGAAATTATTATTAAAGGTTTAAAGAAAATTAATCCACATGATGTTGTTGTATATGATTCAAATGAATCTAGTCCATTCTTTGATTTCATCTTAGTTGCATCAGTAGATTCTATACGTCAAGCTAATCAAGCTGTAGTATATATTAAAGAAGAACTTGCAAATGAGTCTTTAACTATTAAATCCTATGAAGGAGAAAACTCAAATTGGGTTTTAATTGATGGTTTTGACTATCTTGTACACATTATGACTCCTGAAGAAAGAGAGAGAATTGCAATCGATAAACTTTATATGAATTTAGCAAAAATAGATATTGAAAAGTATTTTGAATAAGTTAAAAAAATAAAGAGAATTATTGTATGAAAAGGGAATTATTTTATTTGTTATTACCTACTACTTTTGTGTTAGCTAATAATACCGTTATCTTTGCAAAAGAACCTATAGTTGGTGAAAAAGTATCTTTATCATTAGATAAAAAGGCTCAAGCGCCAAACAAATATATAAGAAATGTTATAAGTGAAACTTATGAAAATGAAAGTATCAAAATAAAAGAAACTCAAGGGTGGTTTTGGGGAAGCGAATCTGAAAGTTTTCCAACAAAAGGTATCTTAGTTTATGAAATTGGAGTAATTGAAGCTCCTTATGTTCATAATGCTGTAGGATACTTACCAAAACGATCAACTTTCGAATATTCTGTTAAAAAAATTGAAGAATATAATTATTCTAACGAATTAGCTATTAGTACTCAAAATATTTATAAAGCCTGTTTAAGTGCTGAAGGTAATATATATGCAATTAAGGCTATAGGAGAATATGAAAAAGCAGTTCAAATAAAATTAGGTGCTAAAATAATGACTTCTTATAAGAGGTTATTAGAAAAAAAGTACAAGGGTTACTATACCAATTTAAGAAAGCGGTTATTATTTTGATGATTTTCGTGCTACTTACAATTTATATGAAGTACAGGAATACAAAATAACAAATACGAGAACAGAAGCTTATAGAAAACCATCGGGTTTGGCAACTGATGTATTCTATAATGTTACTCAAACTTGTGTATGTTCAAATATTTCTTATATTTGTGAATATGTTGCAGATTGTGGAAGATGCTTAGTGAAATATAATCAAACAACTGATGGTACTTTTGTATATGATGGCCCTAAATCTTGTGAAGGAATTATGTATATTTAATTATGATTAAGTTAAATAATATTACTAAAAAATATAAGGATAAAACTGTTTTGAATGGAATTACTTATGAATTTAATGATACTGGATTATATTTTATATTAGGTAAGAGTGGTTCGGGAAAAACAACATTATTAAATATAATATCTAAAAACATAGAACAAAGTGAAGGTAGTATAACATACAATAATATCAATTCTATATATGAAGAATCATATTACATTTATCAAGATTTTAATTTAATACCTACTTTATCAGTGATTGATAATATAAAACTGGTACTTAAAATAAAGAAAAAAGAATATGATGAATCTAAGGTACTTAAAAAATTAAAAGATGTTGGATTGAATGAATTAGCACATACTAAAACAAGAGATCTATCTGGTGGAGAAAGACAAAGATTATCTATTGTTATAGGATTAATTTTAAATTCTAAGGTAATATTTTTAGATGAGCCTACTAGTTCTCTAGATTATGAACTAAGAGATAGTATTATGTCTTATTTAAGAGAAATTTCTACTACTACATTATTAATTATTGCGACACATGATTTAAGTTTGATTAAAGAAGATGATAATGTCATCAATCTTAATGATTTCAAACCTAATTGTAATTCAAGTACTAATAATATTGGTGATTTAAAAACACAAAAAATAAATTTGGGATTAAATATATTTTATATAAAAAATAAGATGATGAAAAAAGATACATTTAGAATGTTCTTTCAAGTTTTATTTATTACAATGTTATTAATTTCCTTAAGTCTAGTAATTCCTTTTTCAAACCTAACATATGAATCGGTATGTGCTAAAGAATTAACTAATGGTAGTCAAAATTTGTTGATACAAAGTTATACAGAAAATGATTTTTTCAATTCTTATAAATTAAATTATCGCTATGAATCACTAATTAATCTTTCTAATGATGATAAAAACTTGGATCTTTATGAATTGTTTATTGATGATACATTAAATGATAATGAAATTATAATTTCAAGTAATGTGGAAGAAACTCTGTCATCAAGCTCACTTTTAAATCAAGAAATTTATGCAAATTCTAAGGCAATTAAAGTAATAAAAGTTGAAGAGTTTAAAGATATTGCACACGCTCAAATTAATGTTGTATATGATTATGCTAAAGTGAATTATAATACTTATGTTAAAATTGATGATGCTTATCAAAATATCCCCATTAATTATTTTTTTAATTTTGAATATGATACATCATTAGAAGAAGGTACTTGTACTGTAACTCAAGAATATTATGATAAGTATTTAAATGGACATAATGTCGGAGATATTATTACACTCGATGGTCATGGTGCTTTAAATAGTGTTCAAAGTATTAACTTAAGATTGGTTAAAATAGGGGACAAAAATGCAATGGACAAAATGTCTTTGTATAAGTTAGCTAATAGGTGTAATTGGCCTACTAATTCAGTTAACATTTCTAATTTGACAGATTATCAACAAACAAAACAACTAATTTCTTACTTGAAAGAAAATAGAATTAATTTTTATTTTAATAATGAAATTAGTGCTTATTTTGTAGCTCAAGTTTTTGATGGACTTGATATATTACTTAAAGTATTAATTCCTATATTATTAATATTTTCTTGTTTCTTAACTATTTATATTTCTTATAATATGTATAAAAATAATAAACGAAGTTTTAGTGTTTTATCCTTGCTTGGGGTTTCAAAGAGAAGTATATTATCTATTTGTTTAATTGATCATATAGAATGTATTATTGTTTCTATATTACTATCTATATATCCATGTATTGCCATATCTAATAACTTTATGAATACATTAGCTAATATGGATGAATATTCTAAATTAAATGTTTCATTCACATTATTTGAAGGTAAATATTTATGTCTATTTGCATTACTAATATTTATTATTTTAATGATTATATCAGTAATTTTTAATTTAGTAAGAAATACTAAAAGAACTTATATTAATGAATAAAATTATATCTATTCAAACAAAAATGTGTTTATTAAGTATCAACTTTTTAAGCACATTTTTCTTCTTTTAAAAATGTAAAAAAATCTCTTACATGAAATTTAAAAAAATGTTAGAATACTAACTGATTGTAAATAAGTGTTCTAAGAGATTAATATCTACAGCCCCTGCTTTTTACTAATCCGTTATTAAAGAGGAGGAGTTTTTTTATGGATAATAATAACGATTATTTAATAAATGAAAAGGTATCGAAATTATTAGTAAAATTTTCTATACCTTGTATATTATCACTATTAATTAGTGCTTTATATAATATAGTAGACCAAATATTTATTGGTAACTCAAGTGTTGGAGCAATCGGTAATACCGCTACAACCCTAGTATTCCCACTTACTTGTATTGCACTTGCATTTGGACTTATGCTTGGAGACGGATGTGCTTCATACATGTCACTTCAAAGTGGAAAAGGAGAAAAAGATAAGATTCACAAAGCAGTAGGTACAACTATTAGCCTTGCTGTAATTATTTCTGTTATATTTATTATAATATCTTTTGCATTTTTAAATCCTATTTTAGAGTTCTTTGGTGCTAAAACAGAAGAAGCTTTGAAATATGCTAGAGAATATGGATTTATTATAATTATTGGTGTACCATTCTATATTATAATGAATGCTCTAAACTCAATTATTAGAGCTGATGGTAGCCCTAAGACAGCTATGATTTCAATGGTACTTGGTGCCGTAATTAATGTTATTTTAGATGCTGTTTTAATCATGGGATTTAATATGGGACTAACTGGTGCAGCACTAGCTACTATTATCGGTCAAATTGCATCTTTTATAGTATCTGTTATCTATTTATTTAAATCTAAAACATTCAAACTTAAACTTGATAGTTTTAAAATTGATGGACAAGCTTTAAAACATATATTGCAATTAGGATTTTCTTCATTCTTAACTCAAATCTCAATTGTTATCGTTTCAATTGTATCAATGAATATGCTTGCAAAATATGGTGTTGACTCAAAATATGGTGTAAATGACCCTCAAGCTATATTTGGAATTGTAATGAAAGTATTTACTATTGTTGTAAATATTGCAGTAGGTATTGCAGCTGGTGCACAACCTATTATCGGTTATAATTTTGGTGCTAAGAGATTTGATAGAGTAAAAGAATTACTTAAACTTATACTTATTTCAAACTTAATTGTTGGTATTGTCGCAACTATTATTTTAGAATGTTTCCCAGGACAAATTATTTCTATATTTGGTTCTAATTCAGCTAACCCTGAAAACTATTTAGAATTTGGTAAATTAACAATTAGAATTTATCTATCACTTATTACATTTACCCTAATTCAAAAGGTTACTGCAATA
This sequence comes from uncultured Eubacteriales bacterium, assembly GCA_963628445.1. Lineage (GTDB taxonomy): Bacteria > Bacillota_I > Bacilli_A > Acholeplasmatales > Anaeroplasmataceae > JAEELC01. The sequence continues at coordinate 98,264 of CAVGEZ010000001.1, read as the reverse complement.
TTCTTACAAGCTTGTGGACATCCAGTAAAAGCTACAATTCTATCTCTTTTAAGAGATGTTATTGCAATCGTTCCTGCAATGGTATTATTACCAAAAGTACTAGGTATAACTGGAGTATTATATTCTTCAATTGTATCTGATAGTATTTCTATTATTGTAACTATTATTTTACTTGTAATAGAGATTAAACATTTAAATGCTTGGCAAAAAGAATCAAGTAAATAATAGACAAAGTGGAGTTAAGAGTTAATAATCTTAACTCTTTTTTTAACTAGTAATTGTAATATAAGCTAATATTGGCTAAAATAGTAATAGATATTTTATATAGGTGATACAATGAAAAAGATATTAACAACTCTTTTGGCAGGATGTTTGCTACTAACGCTTTTAAGCTGCAAAAGTAATGATAATAATAATACAAATGATAAAACTTCAGAACCATTTTTTGTTCAGGAAATTAAATATACGCAAATAGATGAATATGAATATGCACTTTCTAAAAATATATCAAAATCAAGTGAATTTTCAGTTGCAAATGTCTATAAGGAACGTCCTGTTACTAGAATAAAAGCAAGTGCATCAATTAATAATACTCATGTAAAAAGTATAAGTTTAGGAGATAATATGATCTATGTTGAAGATAATGCATTTAAAGGATGTACTAATTTAATTAAGATAGAAATGTATCCAAATGTGTGCTTTGGTGAGGGTGTGTTTGAATCTTGCGATAAAGTAGAGGCTTTAGAAGAAAATAATCTTTTATATTTAGGAGCTAAAGAAACAGAAGAAGAATTAAAGAATGATCATTATTATTTATTTAGAACTAAAAGTGATTCTAAAAATATAGTAACAAGTTCAAAGACTGTTAGTATAATGGATGCTTTTAGGAATAACAATGATATTGAAAATATAACATTAAATAGTGGTGTTAAATATATTAATTCAAGTGCTTTTAAAAATTCTAGTTTAAAAAGCATTAATATTCCATCAAGTGTTATTTATATTGGAAGAAATGCATTTACTGGTTTAACTGATATAAATATAACTTTAGAAAGTGAGATTACAGGTTATTTTACTCTTGACGGAGAATCAAAAGAAGAAGTTACTTTAACAAATGATAATATAGTTAATTATTTAACTAGTACTTATCAAAATTATTTCTTTTACAAGGAGGCTTAAAAATGGAAAAGTATGATATTGATTTAGTTAGTTTAAAAGAAAATAATTTAATTGGTAAATCCTTAAAGTTTGGATTTAATAAAGATGAAGGAAATATGATTGATTGGACTGTGATCGCTCAATCAAGCGACGCTATTCTATTATGGAGTGATCATATTTTAAAAGATATTGTATTCAGTAGTGAACTTCATCAAGATGATTATAATTTATATTTAAATTCTTCGATAAAAGATTATTTAAATACTAAGTTCTTAGATAATTTTTCTGACCTTGAATTAAGTGTAATTGATGATTTAAAGAAAGATAAATTTTATATTTTATCTGAAGATGATTTAATTAGATATTTATCAGTTGATTATAGGGTTGAGAATTTAGCCTTAAGAGCTAAGCCATCAAGTTTATTATTTTCAAATGGATTTGAAACAAATGAATCAGGTTATGGTAAATATTGGCTTAAGAATTATGACTCAAAACATGACTACGCAAAAATAGTTGATAGTTTTGGAAATATTACTAGAGCTAAAATAAACAATCCTAATATAGGTATTAGAGTAGCTGTTTGGATTAAGAAAGCTGATACTAAAAAGTTAATAGAAAAGAAGTAGAGGAATCTTTAAATAGATTCCTTTTAAAATTATGATAAAATTTCTTAATTGATAAAAAGTTTCAAAATCATATAAAAGCTTTTATCTTGTTTGAATAAAGTAAAGATGTTAAAATTATTTGTAGTATATTTGTGGTATTAAATAGAGTTATTTTAAAATGTTATTACAAAAGAGAGAATAATAATGAATAAATTTATCAAAATAAGAAGTAGCTGTTTTAGTATATTATTACTATTAATTTCAATGTTTGCAGTAACTAATACTGATGTGAACGAAAACAATATTAATTATTATTTGAATAATGATTGAAATTCTGTTGCAAACTATATGATGATGGAGATAATATTTCAGGTATTATAAAATCTAGTTCAGGAAAAATACACTATAAAACAGAATTAAATAATACTTCATTTCCAAAACTTTATACTGATGTTAGAAAATTTGTTTATATACTTACGAAAAAAGTAAATGATGGAACGATTTATAATACAGCTAACATAATTAATGTGGTTGGAAGACTATATGGTTATGATTTTAAAGCAAAAGGAACAATTGCTGCTGGTTTATACAGTGGAAGTGGTATTACAGCAATAAATAAGATGTTGCCATTTGTATTGTGTACATCTAGCGCTTCAAATGGAGGTTATGGTAATCACTTGATGGCTGGTTGTGGGTATAAAATTTACTCTAAAACACAGGGATGGTGGATTTTTAAAACAACTTCATATAAATTTTTTATGAACTAAGAGATGGTCATAGCACTAAACCTGCTTATTTTGATTTAAGCTCATGGACTGGTTTTGGTGGAATTGTTCTACTAGATTATAGTATCTTTAATTATTAAGGAGTTTTAAGCAAAATGAAAAATAAAATACTATTGTTTATTACTATAATTTTAATTTTTTTATGTGGATGTTCTAATGATAGTAGAGATAGAGCATATCAGATTAACTCAGCATATACATTTAAAAGAAATAACAATGAAATTACGCAAAAAGTGCTATATTGATAAAAATGAATCTAGGTTTGTGTGGAGTTATATGGGTGCTAGTTGTGAAAGTGATTATTTTTATTTTATATTTGACTATGATTATTTATATCTAGAAAACAGTAAAGAATTCAAATATTATACATCTAGTAATAATGAAATTAACTTTGATTATGTAGATAGTACTGGACTTAATAAATATGAGTTTAAAGGTGATATTACTATATACATATATTACAATAATGCATCTAAAGATATTATAAATATTATAAATAATGATACTTATAATTTAGAAATTTGTTATGTAAAACAATATTCTAAACCTGAAATATTTATTTAAATTGTGCTTTTAGAATTCTACAAGAGAAATTCGACTTGTGGGATTCTTTTTTTGATATTGTATTTAAAATATCAATATTTATTACAATTATTGAAGAATTATGTGAAATTGTGTAAAGATTGCTAACGGGGTTGAATAAAATAATTTTTTGAGTATAATTTATAATGACTAACGGGGTTAGTTATTTATTGGAGGCTATATGAAACCTGAAGAAATACTTGAAATGATTAGTGATCAAAGTGAAGCACCGGTACTTGATATCAAAGTTGATGGTAAAAGATTTGTGCTTGGGTGTTTAGCAAAAAACGGAAAGATGAAATCTCAAGATTTAGCTGATGAACTTAAAGTATCTACTGCAAGAATTGCGGTAATTATTAATAGACTTGAGAAAGATAATCTTGTTATAAGAGAAAAAGATATGATAGATAAACGTATCACTTATATCACGCTTACTGATGAAGGTAGAATCTTAACCGAAAATATGTATAGTAAAATGATAAATACTATTTCATCAGTAATGATTAGAGTTGGTGAAGAAGATTTAATGACGTTTATCAAAGTTGCAAAAGTTATTAAAGAGGAGGTAATGAAAAATGAAAGTAATATTTAAAAATATGAAAGAAAAAGAATTCATATTACTTATTTTGATTATACTTGATGTTATAGGTCAAGTAGCACTTGAATTAAAAATGCCAGAATATACAGCAAAATTAACTCAAATTGTATCTTCTAGTTCAAATTCAATTAATATGTCTGATGTCTGGTACAATGGTGGAATGATGATAGCTTGCGCGTTTGCATCCCTTGCTTTAGCGCTTTTAAACGCAGTATTTATTTCAACATTCTCATCAGGTATAACAAGAAGAATTAGAGATAAATTCTTTACTAAGGTTAATAAGTTATCACTAGCTGAAATTAATAAATTTGAAACATCAAGTTTAATTACACGTACTACAAACGATGTTGTACAAGTACAAAACTTCCTAGGTATGGGTACAGGACTATTATTTAGAGCCCCAATTACAGCTATTTGGGCTATTTCTAAAATATCTCAATCTCATATTTATTGGACACTTTCAACAATAGTAGCTGTTTTAATAATACTTGTTGTAGTAATTCTTGTAGTATTACTTGCACTACCTAAGTTTAAGAAAATTCAAACATTAACTGATGAACTTAATTTACGTTCAAGAGAAAACATGCAAGGTGTAAGAGTTATTAGAGCTTTTGATGCGAATGACTATCAAACAAAAAAATATGAAGAAACTAATGATAAAGTATATCATAATAACTTATTTACATCTTTAGTTTCAGGAGCTTTAATGCCTATTATTACTTTAGTAATGGAAGGATTAACTCTTGCAATATACTATTTTGGTGGATATATAATTGATGAGGCAGAAGGTATTGAAAAGGCTAATGCTTTAGCTAATATGACAGCTTTTACAAGCTACGCATTACAAGTAGTAATGGCCTTCATGATGTTAATTATGATATTTATGTTGTTACCTAGAGTATTAGTCTCTTTAAAGCGTATTAATGAGGTTTTAGAAACTAATTCATCTATTGAAAATGGTAATAAGGAAAATAATATCCATGATGGTACTATAGAATTTAAGAATGTTTGTTTCTCATATTCAAATGATGATAAATATACTATTTCAGATATTAATTTTACTCTTAAAAAAGGTGAAACCCTTGCGATTATTGGTTCAACTGGTGCAGGTAAGACAACACTTGCTAACTTAATTAATAGATCATACGATGTAACTAAGGGTGAAATTTTAATTGATGGTATGAATGTTAAAGATTATAAACTATCTGATTTAAATAAAAGAGTATCTATTGCTCACCAAAAGGCTAATTTGTTTAAAGGTAGTGTTAAGTCTAACATTTGTTATGGAGCTAAAGAGATAAACAATGATCGCTTAAATCAAGTAATTAATACTTCAAACTCTAATTTTATTAATGATTATGATGGTCTTGATACAGAAATAGCTCAAGGTGCTACTAATCTATCTGGTGGACAAAAACAAAGAATATCAATCGCTAGAGCCTTATATAAAGATAGTGATATCTATATCTTTGATGATACATTCTCAGCTCTAGACTTTAAGACTGATAGTATGGTTAGAAAAGCTATTAAAGAAAATTATTCAGATAAGACAGTAATTATTATTGCTCAAAGAATTGGTACAGTAATGAATGCTGATAAGATTATGGTACTTAATGATGGTAAGATTGATTCAATTGGTACTCATGAAGAACTTTTAAAGAGTAGTAAATTGTATCAAGAAATTGCATTATCTCAATTAGATAAGGAGGAATTATAATGAAGAAGTTTAAAAAAGAAAAACGAGATTTTAAATCTATTAAAAAACTTATAGTTTATTCTAAAAAATATATTCCTGCTGTAATTGTTTGTATTGTATTTGCAATCGTTTCTAGTATTGCAACTATCATAGGACCTGAAAAGATCCAAGATTTAATGGAAATTATTACTAAAGGATTAATGCCAGGTACATCAATTGATTTTGATGCATTTAACGAAGCTACATTAAAACTTGTAATTATTTATTTACTAGGTGCACTTGCAAGCTATGTAATGACTTTAATTTCTTCAATAGTTTCCGCTAAATTATCTAAAGAATTTAGAACAGATATTAATAAAAAACTTGTTACACTTCCTTTATCATTCTATGATTCATCTACAAGAGGAGATGTAATGAGTGTAATTACAAACGATGTAGATACATTATCTCAAGCCTTAAGCCAATCTATTGCAAATATCTTAAATGCAATTGTACTTTTTGTAGGTATTACAGTTATGATGTTTAAGACTAGTTGGGTACTTGCGTTAATTACAATTGGAGTATCTTTAGTTGGATTTATTGCAGTAATCTTGATTGGTGCAAAGAGCCAAAAACAATTCCATATTAGACAAAAAACATTAGGTGAAATGAATTCAGACATTGAAGAAGTATTTTCTAATATTAATTTAGTAAGAGAATATGGTGCAAATGAATATGAAATTAATAAATTTAAAGAAATAAACACTAAGCTATATGAGTCTAATAGAAAAAGTCAATTATTAACTAATATGATGATGCCTATTATGACACTTGTATCTAATATTGCATATGCCCTAATTTTCTTAGTTGGTATACTTATGAGTATAAAGAGTGATGGTTCAATTGATCCTACTGTTCTTGCAACTCTAATTACCTTCCAAATATATTCTCGTCTATACTCTCAACCTTTATCTACATTCTCTCAATCAATTACTTATGTACAACAAGCTTCATCTGCTGCAAATAGAGTATTTAAGTATTTAGAAGAAACTAGTGAAGAAGATGAAAGCACTAAGCCTGAATTACTTCAAAACGTAGAGGGTAATGTTGAATTTAAACATATTAAGTTTGGATATAATGAATCAAAAGAGATTATTCATGATTTCTCACTAAATGTTAAAAAAGGTATGAAAGTTGCAATTGTTGGACCAACTGGTGCTGGTAAGACAACTATTGTAAATTTACTTATGAGATTCTATGAAATTAATGATGGCGAGATTTTAATAGACTCAATCAATACTAAATCTACTACAAGAGATAATGTAAGAAGTCAATTTGATATGATTTTACAAGATACTTGGTTATTTGAAGGTACTATTAGAGATAATTTAAGATATAATGATTTAACTATAACCGATGATAAGATAATTGAAGCTTTAAGTAAGGTTGGATTAAAACACTATATTGAAACATTACCAAATGGTCTAGATACAATAATTAATGAAAATTTAAGTTTATCTGAAGGACAAAAACAAGAACTTACAATAGCTCGTGCTATCTTAAGAGATAAGCCTATGTTGATTTTAGATGAAGCTACAAGTAATGTAGATACAAGAACTGAACTTGTAATTCAAGAGGCTATGGATATGTTAATGGAAAACAGAACTAGCTTTGTAATTGCACATAGATTATCTACTATTAAGAACGCTGATTTGATACTTGTTTTAAACAATGGTGACATTGTTGAAACAGGAACTCATACTGAATTACTTGAAAAACAAGGCTTTTATAGTAAATTATATAATTCTCAATTTGAAATTAATTAAAAAATGTTATAAAATAAACTATCATTTATAAAATTTTGAGGGTTTGGATTATGGTACTTAATGAATTTGAATGCTTAATAGAAGATTATAAAAATAATTTTTCTTTAGTAGATAAAATTAAAAACTACGTACTTAATCATATTTATACATTAGAAAATATTTTAGAATACATTGATTTATTTTCTAAAACAGCAAATAAGATTAATGATCCGGTTGGTTGTGCATTATCTCGTGGAATGTATTTTTGGGTATATCATGGATCTAATATAGAATTAGCTCACAAATATAATAAAGAAGCACTTGATATGTATCATAATATTGAAAACTATAGATACAAACCTGGTTATTTAAGTATTTTAAATAATGAATTAATTTATAATAATTACAAGGCTAATCTTTATCAAAGTTATGTAATTATGTCTGAGGGTATGGATATTGCAGAAGAGACTAAAAATATTAACTATTTTTACTCTTTTGCAGTAAATGGTTTCTATTTACTTCTTGATTTAGGCTTAACTGATAAGGCTGATGCAGTTTTAAAAAAACTTGAATCAAATAATGCCTCATTATCACTTGCTGAAAAGGGGATAATGTTAATCTTAAAGATTAAGATATATTATAGAACTGATAAAGAATTATGTTTAAAATATGCTTATGAATTAGTTAAGACAAATGAAGAAAAAGATATATTTGCTCCATACTTAGTTTATTCTTATATGTTAAATGTATTAGCATTAAATGATAAATTAGATGAAGCAAAAGAGTTTGAGGCAAAACTTCAAGCTGAATTAGCTAATGGTAATTTAACTGATGCTGTAGACTTAAGTGAGGCTTATCTTGCGCTTGCTAGATATAATATGAAGCTAGCTAACAAGCAAGAAGCATTTAAGTATTATAAGTTATTATTCCCAAGATATAATAATATACTTGGTAGTAAGTTAATTGTAATAAGTGAATGTTGTGATATTTATAAGGAATTTGATAAAGAATTATATGTAGAAGCATTAGAGGCTAAAGATAAATTATTAGAAGATATTCATAATACATTTGTTCTTGCAATAAATAGTGATAAGAAGATGTATGATTCCTTCCTTGATTTAAGATATAAGTATTTATTTGATAAGATGACTTGTTTGGTATCATTTATTTCTGAAATTGATAAATTAACTGATAAGGAAAACATTGATACAATAATTGAATCTAATATTAAGAATATTTTAAATGCTAAAGAATGTAAGGTAATTGTAGGTCCTGATGATTTAGTATATAAGGATGTAAATTTATCTGGTATTGAATCTTTGAAAATATTTGAACACGATGAATTACCAGAATGTCTTAAACATGAATATGATATACTTGCGGTTATAAAAATACCTAAGGATAAGATGTGCAATAATTTATATATCTTAATTGGATTCCTTGCAATGGGTAATTTAGAAAAGAAAGAAAATTATTATATGATTGAATTGACTAAAGAGACTATTAGTCCAATCTTAGTACAAATTGATAAATATAATACTGCAGTTTCTAATTATTTAAGAGATGAATTAACTAAACTTTATAATAGATATGGTTTAAATAGAAACATTAATAATAAACAATTCCAAGGCATTGATTCTTATCTATTAATGGTTGATATTGATGACTTTAAGAAAATTAATGATACATATGGTCACGCTGAAGGTGACGTTGTATTAATTAAGCTTGCAGATACCTTAAAATTATGCTTAGGCGATGAAAATGTTGCAAGAATTGGTGGAGAAGAATTTGTTGGTTTTATTGAAAAAGATGAGACTACAATTGATTCAAAACTTGATAATATCTTAAAAGAAGTATCTAAGATTAAAGTAGATAATAAAGCACTTAGTGTAAGTATTGGTGTTTCACTACTTAATCATGATAGTATATTTAATGATTCTAAAGATTATGCTGACAAAGCTTTATATAAGGCTAAGAATAATGGTAAGAATCAATATGTATTTTATGATGATATTAAATAATAAAAAAGTAAGAGTTTCTAATGAATTTTAGGGACTCTTTTTTAAGCTTAAATTTATTTAAAGAATGATAAAAATTTTTGACTAATTTAATAAAATGTTCATAATTTAGCCACAATATTTTTAACAAAAGTTGAATGCAAGCGCTTTATATGATAAAATAATAACATTCAATAATGAGAAAGTAGAGGTTATGTTATGAATAATAGATTATCTAAAAAGCAAATGTGGATATTTGCGATAGGACAACTTGGATGGAGTATTTTAGGTGGTATTATTAATGCTTGGTTAGTATCATTTTATTTAATCGGATCTGACCAACAAGAAAAAGGTACACCAAATTTAATTCCATCAGGTTTAATTATTGGGGGATTCTTAACAGTTCTAGGTCTTATTACTGCCTTATGTAGAATTTGGGATGCAGTAACTGACCCACTTGTTGCAAACTTATCGGACAATTCAAAGAATCCAAAAGGTAGAAGGTTGCCATTTATGCAAAAGGCTGCAATTCCTTTTGCAGTTACAACAGTTTTAGTATTTATGGCACCAGTTAATGGTATAAGTGGCGTAAATATTGCATGGATTAGTGTAATGTTAGTACTTTTCTATACATTTATGACTATATATTGCACACCATATAATGCATTAATTTCTGAGTTTGGTAAAACTCAAGAAGATAGAATGAACATATCAACTTATATTTCACTTACTTATTTTGTAGGTACGCTTTTAGCCTACACACCATTTGTGTTTGGTGGATTTTTAGAACCTAGTGTTGGATATTATAATGCTTATAGAATTTGTTTTGCAGTACTTGCAGTGATTGCACTTATTTGTATGTTAATACCTACATTTAAACTTAAAGAAACTGACTTTATCGAAGTTAAGCCTGCAAATACTAATGCATTTAAGTCTTTAGGAAATACTTTTAAGAATAAGAATTTCTGCATATTTGCTTCTAGTGACATTATGTACTGGGTTGGTATTACCTTATTCCAAACTGGTTTACCATTCTTTGTAAAATATTCAATGGTACTAGATTCAAGTTTTACAATGTACTTTATGGGTGCAATGACAGTGTTATCTGCTTGTTTCTACCCTGTTGTATCAAAATTAGTTTCAAAATTTGGTAAGAAGAAGCTTACTATTATAGGTTTTATTGGTTTGAGTATAGCTTATGCCCTAACTGCTATTTGTTCAAAGATGGATATTGCAAAGAATAGCGCAACAGGTTATGCATTTGGTATTGCAGTAGTTGTAGTAGCTGCATTCCCTATGGCACTTCTTGGTATAATTCCGCAATCTATTGTAGCTGATGTAGCTGAAGAAGATTCTATTAAGACGCATGAAAATAGAGAAGGTATGTTCTTTGCGGCAAGAACTTTTGCAATGAAGTTTGGTCAAAGTCTTGCACTTTTAGCTTTCTCAAGTTTAGCTATTATTGGAACAGATAGAAGCCAAGAATTATTACAATCTAATGATATTACACCTTCTAAAGAAGGATTAATGATTGTTGGAATCGTTGCGGTTGCATTCTGCTTAATTGGTGCACTTATTCTTGCATTCTATAACGAAAAAGCTGTAATGGAAACAATTGAAAAAAATAAGAAAGAAGTTTTAGAATAATCTTATGAATATTACATATGAAATAGATGATAAGGTTGTGTCGACTGATAAATCTAATAGTGATTTAATAATTAATGAGATACATAACAAAAATCATACAATAATAAGTATAAAGGCTTTAAAAAATATAAAGTTAATTAGTGCAGTTGTTAAGAAGAATATAAAAATAGATAAAAATACTAAATTATTTTTCAATGGATATCAAAGTTGGACTGATACTAAAGAGTTTTTAAAAAGCGAAAAAGAAAAGAATATTTTAAAGCCAGCAATAAGAAGAAAAGTAGTAAAAAGTTTTGGTCTTGATAAATACGGAGATTCTTGCTTTTATAATTATAAATCTAATAAGATGCATGGATATGATTTCTTTTATTATAGAAACGATATTAATGATACAAACAGTAAAGTAATTTATAATCTAAATTCAAGTAATGCATATTTAATATTTGAATATGTTAAACCTGATACACTTAATTTAATAAGTGATATTAAAGGTAAAGAATTAGAAAGTAATCAAGAATATGTAGTCTACTCTTATAAAGAATTTGACTCATTTGATTTAGGTTTAAAAGAATTTGGTCAAGATTTCACTTTTAAGGGTGAAAAGATATTTGGATACACATCATGGTATGATACTTATCAAAATATTAATGAAGAAATGATATTAGATAAGTTAGAACACGCTGATAAACGCTTTAATTTATTTCAAATTGATGATGGATATGAAACTCGTGTTGGAGACTGGATGTCTATAGATAAGAATAAATTTAAATCAGGACTTAAACCAATTGTAGATAAAATACATGAGAAGAATATGCTTGCAGGTGTTTGGCTTGCTCCATTTGCAGCTGAAGAGACTAGCGAATTATTTAAAAATCATAAAGATTGGTTTTTAAAAGATAATAATAATGAATTCATTAAGGCTGGATGTAATTGGAATGGATTCTATGCACTCAATTTATGCAAAGAAGAAGTTAAAAAATATATAAAAGAATGTCTAGAATATTATTCAAAATTAGGTTTTGACTTCTTTAAACTTGACTTTGTGTATGCGGCTAGTATAGTAGTCCCTAAAGGTTATACAAGATCTGAGTGGCAAAATTACACTTATTCATTCTTAAGAAATATTTTAAAAGATAAATTAATCTTAGGTTGTGGAGCTAATTTATTTAATTCTTATAATAATTTTGATTATTTAAGAGTTGGATGTGATGTATCTTTTGATTTTGATGATAAGCCTTATATGAGATTACTTCACAGAGAAAGAAATAGTACTAAAAATACTATATTAAATACAATTTATAGATCTATTTTTGATAACCATTTATTCTTAAATGATTCTGATGTATTCTTACTAAGAGATACTAATACTACTATGAGTTTTGAAATAAGAAAAGCCTTAATTAAGATTAATTCGCTTAATTCTAGCGTATTAATGACTAGTGATGATATAGCTTCTTACGATGAGGCTAAACAAAAGGTATTAGAAGAAGCACTTGATGCGTTCTATAATAAGCCTGAGGTAAAATATATTAGAAATGGTAACTTTATTGATTTTGAAATTAATAAAGGTGGATTAATTCAAAAATTTAGATATTCTATAAGAAAAGGAATAATATATGATAGATAAAACAAGTTCTATATTTAATAATAAGATAGATAATAAAACTATTAAACAAGCAAATAAACAAAAGAATAAATTTATTAAGAAGTTTGGTCCTGATACTAATAAGACATATAACATTGGATTTAAAACTATTGATTGTTTAGAAGAGATGAATGTATCTAATATTTATTTTAGCGATAAGAATGAAGCATGGCCAGAAACCCCACTTATTGTAGGAAACATTAGAATGGGATTTGGTCACTACAGAATTTCTATTGCGATGGCAAGTTGTGCTAAAGCACTAGGTTACACACCAGTATGGCTTGATTTAGCTAGTTTTGACCAAGTTGGATCAAAAATGATTAGATATCAAAATGATCTTTATTCAATGGGTTCTAAAATTTCTCAAAAGTCTAAATTATTTAATAAATTAGTTTGGGATCCTATGAATAGTGAAGGATTTAAGAAATTAACTTATAATGCAAAAGATCAAAAGAATGCAGAACTATTAGTACCAATTTTTACTAATATACCTAAAGATATTCCTTATATTGCAACTCATGCCTGGCCAAGTCAAGCTGCAATACATGCTGGAATGACTCATGTAGTAAACGCAATCCCAGACAACTGGCCTATGGCTTTGCATTTATCTGAAGGTGCTATTCATACAACACAAACCGCAGAAGCTTACATGGGATATAAGATGCTTGATGGATTTGATAAGAAGAGAATGCTTAATTCAATGAGCGCAAATGATATTGTAAGAGTTGGTAACTATGTTGACCATGAATTATTAGTTAATTTAGAGGAAGATAATAATTTAAGACTTGCACGTATTAAAGATGGTAGACCATTAAGAATATTAATGACTGTAGGCGGAGCTGGTGCTGGATTTGATTTATTCTTAAATATGGTAAATCATTTAATGCCTTATGTAGAAAATAAGAAAGTTACTTTAATTATAAACTTTGGGGACCATAAAGATGTTTATGAAAAAATGTTAAAACAAATTAAAGATATAAAGACTACTAATTTCTTTAATGAATATGATAAATATTTAGAGTTTGTTAAAGATTTAAGAGAAACAGATAAATATGGTATTTATTGTATTTATAATGAAGATATTTTTAAAGCTGTATATTCAACAAATGTAATAATGCCAAACTCAGATATTCTTATCACAAAACCATCAGAACTTGCATTCTATCCAATACCAAAGGTATTTATGAGACATATCGGAGGACATGAGGTATATAATGCAATATATTCAAATCAAGCAGGAGATGGTACTAAGGAATGTCCTACTAATAAAGAAATGAATAGAATGCTTGATAAGATATTAACTGATAAAGATATATTAGTTAGTATGATTGAGAGAATTAATGAATTAAAGAATAGAGGTTTCTATGATGGAGCATACGAATGCGTTAGAATTGCAGCGCGTGGAAGAATTAAAGAATAAATTTTATGAATTATATAATAAAAAGCAAGAATTTAATTTTATAGCTCCCGCAAGAATTAATCTAATCGGAGAACATATTGACTATAATGGAGGACATGTGCTACCTGCATGTGTCTCTTTATATTTGACTGTATGTGTATCTAAAAGAGATGATAATAAAATTAGACTTTATTCAACTAGTTTTAAGCAGATAGAAGAATTTGATATTAATAATTTTAATAAATCTAATAATTCTAGTTGGACTGATTATATTAAAGGGTCAATTTCTATTTTAAATAAACACGGGTTTAAAATAGATTGTGGACTTGATTTACTTTATGATTCAGATATTCCTGTTGGTTCGAGTTTATCTAGTTCTGCAGCTTTACTAGATGTAACACTTTATATGATGTCTAGTATATTTAATCTTAACATTTCAAGAAAAGATATTGCCCTATTTGCAAAAGAGGTTGAAAACAACTATTTAGGACTTTCTTGTGGTATTATGGATCAAGCCATAATTGCACTAGGAAAAGAAAATACTGCAATGTTGCTTGACTGTGCAAAATTTGAATATAGCTATGTGCCTCTTGATTTAGATAATTATCGTTTTGTAATACTTAATACTAATAGAGAAAGAAAATTAACAGATTCTAAATATAATGAAAGAGTTAGTGAATGTAATAAAGGTTTAAGTAAAATTCAAACTAAATACAATATATCTAATTTATGTGAATTAAATACTTCTAACCTTAAAGATATCAAAGAATTAATTAATGATGAATTAATATATAAGCGTGTTAAACATGTAATATCAGAAGAAGATAGAGTAAGAAGATTTGCATGCGCCTTAAGTAATGGTGATATTAAGTCATTAGGTGAAATCTTAAATGAATCTCATGAAAGTTTGAAAAACTCGTATGAAGTTTCAGGATTCTATCTAGATACTATTGTCAAAGAGGCTCAAAATGCCGGTGCCGTTGGTGCAAGAATGACTGGTGCAGGTTTTTCAGGATGTGCTATTGCGCTAATTGATAAAGATATTTTTAATGAATTTAAATGTAAAGTAGAAGAGAATTATTTTAAAAAGACTAATTTAAAATGTGATGTAATACTTACTGATATTGTAGGTGGAGTTAAATAATGTTTTCTTGTTTTAAAGATAAAGCATTTTTAAAGAAGTTCTTTCAAATAGCACTTCCAGTAATGCTTGCAGAATTTATTACATTCTTAGTATCATTTATCGATAATATAATGGTGGGTTCTGTATCAAATAATGCAGTATCTGCTGTATATTCAGCTAATCAGGTTACTTATGTATTTAATCTTGCAATATTTGGTCTTTTAGAAGGTGCTGGTATATTTATTCAGCAATTTTCAGGTAAAAACGATACAGAGTCAATAAGAACTTGTGTAACATTAAAGAGAATATTTACTCTAATTTTTATGATAATAGTACTCCCTATTTGTTACTTCTTAGGAGAAAAATTAATCTATGTATATTGTAAGTCTGATACTAATCAAGCTTTGATATTAGAAGAAAGTGTTAATTACTTACATATAGTAATAATATCTTATATACCATTTTCTATAGGATATATTTATTCAACAACTTTAAGAGAAATAGGTAAAACTAAATATGCAATGTATGCATCAATTGTTGCAATAGTCTTAAACACTTTATGTAATGCTATGTTTATATATGGCTTTAAATTAGGTTCAAAAGGTGCAGCATACGGTACAATTATTGCAAGAGTAGTTGAAATGTTATTCTTAATTATTATTGTAAGAATTAAGCATTTTAATTTTTATAAGTTATCTAGTATTAATGAATGTAAAACATTATTTAAAAAAATACTTAATAAATCTTATTTATTCTTTATTAATGAATTAGGCTTTGCCTCTGGTAATATGCTTCAAAGCTTAGCTTTTTCTCAAAGAGACGGAGTATTATCATCTATTTCAGTACTCACTACAGTATCAAATATAATAATTATTCTAATACAAGGCCTTGCGGTAGGTATTGGAGTAATGGTTGGACAAGATTTAGGTACTAATGATTTTAAAAAAGCAGAAGAAGATAATAAGAAATTAACATGTTTAGGATTTTATTTATCTATATTACTATCATTATTACTCATTGCCTTATCACCTGTCATACCCAATATGTTTAAAGAAATAGATGCAAGCCAAAAGAAACTAGCATGCGAACTCATTATCGTTTTTGCATCCCTCCTAGTTTTCTATATGTTAGCGTGTTGTTTCTACTACACGCTAAAAGCTGGTGGAAGAACAGTTGAAACCTTGTTGCTTGATACAGGATTTATGTTAGTTGTCTATGTACCGGTCTCATGGTCACTTGCAATTGGAACAAATATGAATATTATCTATATCTACTTAATAGTAAGAAGTTTAGATGCCTTAAAGATGATTTTAGGATTAATACTTGTTAGACGTAAAAAGTGGTTAGTAAATTTAACTTGAGAAAAATAGTGCCAATTTAATGTGGCACTATTTTTTTAAGTATTCAATAAATTTTTTATAAGGTTCTTCAATTTCTTCACCAATTCTAGTTACTGCACAAAGTTCTGTCTCTAAATTAGCGTCATCAATTAAGCTTCTATATAATCCGTCCTTAAAAGTATTATAAGCTCCATATGGAACAATTGCGTGAAGGTTAAGTGTTTTTGCAAGCAATATTGCCGTTTTTGCATCATCAACTAACGCAATAACATTTAAAGATAGATTAGCTTTTTGAAATTCATGTAATATTATATGTTCAAATCTTCTATATATAACACATTTTAGACTTGATATTTCTTTTAGCGTTATAGAATTACCTATAAAAGAATTACTTGTTAAAACCATCTTTTCTTTACCAAAGTAAGATATATTATAATTACTATTATTAAAAGGAGTACGAGTAATAGCTAAATTTATAATCTTATTATCTAACATTTCAAGTAAATTAAAAGTATTTGATTCACTAATTTTAAATTTAACCTTTGGATAGTCTTTAGAATAATCTTTTAAATTATTTGAATATAGTAAAGAAGTAGAAGATGTAACAAGACCTATATTTAAAGTATATGATTCGTTATTATTAACCTCATCAATTTCCTTAACTAAATTATTAGATAATTCTAAGATGGAAGAAGCTTTATCATATAGTATTTTACCTTGATCAGTTAATTTTAGAGTTCTACCTCTAATAAATAATTTACAATTAAGTTCTATCTCTAAATTTTTCATCATTCTTGATAATGGTGGTTGTGATATATGTAAAATTTTACTAGCTTTAAGTATCGATGTAGCATCTACTACAGTTTTAAAATAATATAATTCCTTTAATTCCATATGTATACCTTTTTTATATATTTATTAGTTTAAAATTATATATTTAGTATACATTAAATTGTGATATAATACAACACGTCGAAAGGGTGAGACTAATGTTTAGATTATATAAAAAATATTTAAAAAAATATAAAATTAAAACTATTTTAGGTCCTTTATTTAAATTTATAGAAGTAATATTTGAACTTTTAGTACCACTTGTTATATCTGATATGATTAACAATGGTTTAAATGGAGATTTATCAGAAAACGCTAAAATAGTATATATTTTACAACGTGGAGGATTACTAGTATTATTTGCGTGTGTTGGTTTATGTTCAACACTAGTGTGTCAATTTTTCGCATCCCGTGTATCTCAAGGATTTGGTACAGATTTACGTGACGATTTGTTTAAGCATATTAATACATTATCATTTAAAGAAATTGATAATTTTTCTACCTCTAGTCTTTTAACAAGATTAAATAGTGATATTAATAACTTACAAACAAGTGTTGCAATGTTAATAAGACTTGTAATAAGAGCTCCTTTCTTAATTATAGGTGCTACTGTACTTACATTTATGAAAAATACTACTGCAGGATTTATTTTCTTAATTTCAGGTATCTTATTATTTATAGTTATTATTTACTTAATGTTTATTCAAGTTAAAAAGAATAAACTTGCTCAAAACAAACTTGATACACTAACTAATATTACTAAAGAAAATATATCCGGTAATAGAGTAGTTAGAGCTTTCAACAGACAAAAATATGAGTGGGAAAGATTCTGTGATGAGGCTGTAAGTTTAAAAGATGTACAAATAAAAATTGGTAAGATTAATGCATTCTTAAATCCTTGTGTATTTGTAATTACTAATATTGCGATTATCTTAGTATTATATGTAACAGGCCTAAGTTATCAAACATCTAATCTTAAACAAGGTGATATAACAAGTCTTTATAACTATCTACTTCAAATTCAACTTGCAGTAATGGTTGTTGCAAACTTAGTTGTTGTATTTACTAAAGCTAAAGCTTCAAGCACAAGAATTAATGAAGTGTTTGATACTAAATCATCAATTGTATCAGGCAGCAAGACTGAAGGATTGAATGATGTGCCATTTGAATTAAAGAATGTTAGTTTTAAATATTCGTCTGATGCATTAAACGCATTAACAGATGTATCTATAAAAATAGATAAAGGTATGACTGTTGGTGTTATTGGTGGTACTGGTTCAGGTAAAACTACTTTATCTAGTATTTTAAATAGATTTTATGATATTGATTCAGGAGTTTTATTAGTATACGGAAGAGATATTAAGGAATACGATTTAGAGTTTATTAGATCTAATATAGCTCAAGTATTCCAAAAAGCTGTACTATTTACTGGTACTATTAGAGATAATATTAAGTTAACTAATAAAGATTTAACTGATGAAGAAATTATTAATTATTTAAAGATAGCTCAAGCTTATGAATTTGTTTCTCAAACTGAAAAAGGACTTGATACAGTTTTATATCAAGGTGGTAAGAACTTATCTGGTGGTCAAAAACAAAGATTGTCTATAGCTAGAGCTCTAGCTAAAAACGCCAACGTATTAATTCTTGATGACTCTAAGTCAGCTCTTGATTTTAAGACAAGTTCAAAACTTACTCATAGTTTGAAATCAATTAATAAAACTATAATTGAAATATCACAACGAGCTAGTGATATGATTCATTGTGATTTAGTTTTAGTTCTTGATAAGGGTAAGGTAGAAGGAATTGGTACTCATGATAAATTATTAGCTAGTTGTGCAGTTTATCAAGAAATTTGTAAGAGCCAAAATATAGGAGGTAATACTAATGCAAAATAAAGATTTAATAAAGTTTTTACTTTCCTATGTTAAAAAGTATAGTAAGAGTTTAATTATTTCACTATTACTTGCACTTCTATATGTTTCTTTAACATTATTATTTCCTTATGTAATAGGTAAAGCTATTGATTTATATGAGGTTAAAGAAACATTTAAAATAGAAGATATTTATAAATTTATCTATATTTTACTTGCAATTTGTACTTTTGGATTTGTATTTGGATTCTTAATGAATTATTTACTTAATAGAATTACTTATAATATTGTATGTAATTTACGTCGTGATGCATTTAAGAAGGTATTAAATGTAGAAGTTAAATACATTGATTCTCATCTTGAGGGTGAGACTATGCAAAGAATCATTAATGATACAGATCAAGTAGCAGATGGACTTTTACAAGGATTTACTCAAATATTAACTGGTATATTTACTATTCTTATTACTATTGTATTAATGTGTATTATGAACTATTTACTAGCTTTAGTAGTAATAGTACTTACTCCACTATCTATCTTTGTTGCAAAATTCATCTCAACTCACACTTTTAAAACATTCCAAGCTCAAGCTAAAATTAAGGGTGAAATGACTGGATTTACAAATGAGATGATAGTTAACCAGAAACTTGTAATATCTTATTCACTTGAAAATGATAATATCAATAAGTATAAAGAATTAGATCAAAAGCTTTATAAAGCTGGAGTAGATGCTCAATTCTATTCAAGTTTAACTAATCCATCTACAAGATTTGTAAATAATATTGTTTATGCCCTAGTTGCAATACTTGGTTGTATATTTATAATTAAAGGATTTAATGAGGCTACATTTGGTGTTGGTCAATTAACAGTATTTTTAACTTATGCAAGTCAATATACTAAACCATTTAACGAAATATCAAGTGTTGCAACAGAACTTACTAACTCATTTGCGTCTCTAAAGAGAGTATATGAACTTATTAATGAAAAAGAACTAGAAGTATTAGAAACAACTCACCTTAAATCTGAAGGTAATATTAGTTTATCTCATGTAACATTTGGTTATAATGAATCACGTAATATTTTAGATGATGTATCAGTAGATATTAAGAACGGTGAACATGTAGCTTTAGTTGGTCCTACAGGTTGTGGTAAAACTACTTTAATTAACTTAGTAATGAGATTCTATGATATTAATGGAGGAGTTATATCACTTGATAATAAAGATATTAAACTTATATCAAGAGAAGATTTAAGAAATAATATTGGTATGGTACTTCAAGAAACATGGTTATTTAAAGGTAGTGTGTTTGATAATGTAGCTTATGCAAAGGAAGGTGCTACTAAAGAGGAAGTAGTAGAGGCTTGTAAGAAAGCTTATGCAGATGACTTTATTATGCATCTTGAAAAAGGATATGACACAATAATAAGTGATGATGATTCTATTTCTTTAGGTCAAAAACAATTATTATGTATAGCTCGTCTAATGCTTAAGAATCCTAATATATTAATTCTTGATGAAGCTACATCAAATATTGATACTCGTACTGAAATAATGGTTCAAAAAGCTTTCCTTAATCTAATGAAGGGAAGAACTAGTATTATTATTGCGCATAGATTACAAACTATTAAGGATGCAGATAAGATATTAGTATTAAAGGATGGACATATTATTGAAAGTGGAAATCATACTGAATTATTAAATAAGGGTGGTTTCTATAAGGATTTATATTATTCTCAATTTGATAATTAATTTATAACTAGGCTTTATTGGCCTAGTTTTTTGCTGAATAATCATATATTATTAATCTATTATTATAGATTTAATGTGTTATATTTAAATAAAAATGACAAAATGTTACTTTTTTTAATAAACGTATACACAATTTGTCTACACACTCAAGAAAAAGTGTAATAATTTTCCGAAACTATTGTTGATTAGGAAATTTAAATATGGTATAGTAATGTCGAGGTGATTGAAAATGTTAATAAAATTTGAAGTTGAAAATTTTGAAGGATTCAAAGATAAAGTTGAATTTGATCTAGAAAGTAACAAAAGATATACTTTTAATAATTCTTTAGTCGACAAAAGAATTGTTAAAAAAGCACTTGTATATGGTCCTAACGCAAGTGGTAAATCATCTTTATGCCAAGCTATAATGGATATTACATATCATATAGTAGATAAAGAGAAATACTTAATGCCCCTAGATAGATACTTTAATGCTGGATCTAATCAAAATAAAGCTAAGTTCATATATACATTTAAGTTTGATAAACAAATTGTTAAATATGAATATGTTAAATCAACTCCTATCTCTTTAGTATATGAAAAATTGTATGTATGCGATAAGCTTATCTTTGAATATAATTATTTTGATGAAAGTCATTATTTAAATTTAATTGAAGAAGCTAAAACTTTAAACATTAAAAATGTACCTCAACAATTATCTGTTATTAAATTCATTTACAATAACACCATTTTAAGTGAAAAGTCTCCAATCTATAAACTTGTTAAATATGTAGAAGGAATGCTTTATTTTAAGAGTTTAACAGAAGGAAACCAATATGTTGGTTATTCTAATGGACCTGAATCATTATCATCAATTATTATTAGACAAGATAAAGTAAAAGATTTTGAGGACTTCTTAAGAGGACAAGGAATTAAATATAATCTTTGTGTATATCAAAACCAAAGTGGAGTAAATGATCTTGGTATTAAATTTGATAATGGTAGAATAATGCCATTTAATAGTATTATTTCATCAGGAACTAAAACTATTTGGTTGTTTTATTGTTGGATGCTTGAATTCAATCATCTGACAATGTTAATTATTGATGAATTTGATGCATATTATCACTATACAACAGCACAAGCTATATTAAAAATAGTAAACAGTTATGAGAATATGCAATCAATTATTACAACTCATAATATTACACTCATGAATAATCAAATAACTAGACCAGATTGTTGTTATTTAATTAGTGATAATAAGGTATTACCATTATACAAACTTAATAAGAAAGAGATTAGAGAAAAGAATAATCTTCAAAATATGTATGTAAATGGTGAATTTAGTAATGTACTTGAAAAATAAATAAATATTCATTGTATGTAAATGGAGGCGATAAATAAAAAAGAAAAAGAACTTATAATAATGTACTGGAAATGCTTATTATATGTAATATTAAATGGTATGCTATTTAAATAATATCTATGCAATATTAGAGCGTACCTAAAATTTTAGAAATGAGGTAATTAAAGTGAAAAATAAATATAAAATGAGGATGCTCTATGGGAAGAATAAGAAATATTAATATAAATTCTGGTGTTGAAGGAGCAAAACAAGTTTCAATTTTTGAAAATGTCATAGAAAATGAAATTGAAGATATACAAAATAATAGATTAGAAGAATATACAATAAAATATGAAATAATTGCAGAAAATGGAACGTTTATTTCACAAAATTTAAAGTATGATGAAAAGAAAATGGAAAAATATTTGTTGAATTTACAACATCCAGAAGGTTTTAGTAAAGCTAAATTTTTAAAAGAAGTTTTAGGCTATGGTATTGGTGATGGTAAAATATTGTATAATAAAGTAAGAAAAGGGTTAATTGGGTTAAATCCTGAAAATATTACTAAAACAGTTAGTGGAGTAAAACAAGAATATAACGTTAAATTAGAAGGTAAAAATGGTACATTAATTACAGCCAAAGTTATTATCATTGTTCAAAGAGACAATGGAAAAACTTTTTATCGTATTATAACTATGTATCCAGGAAAGAAGGAAAAATAATATGAAGGAATTAGATGTGGTAGCATTGAATAAAAATTTTGAAGACTTAAATAAAGGAACTCTAGGTACAATAGTATATGAACATGGAAGTGGATTTTTTGAAGTTGAATTTTTTGATAAATCAAATGATACTATAGGAGTATATACAGTCAGTGAAAAAGATCTAGATTTAAAAATTGAATGGAAATAAAAAAAATACAAATTGCTGGAACAATTTGTATTAAAAAGATGATACGCTATTTACATAACATCTATGCAATAAAAATTATATATGAAATTAATAAATTTGTAAATAACGTAGGAAAGGTTATTGATGAATAATATAAAATATCAAGATAAATTAGTACTAAATTATACAAAACTCACATCATTAGTAAGAAAAGAACCAATTGAAAATTTCCCTATCATCACTAATAAATATTATCCTATTTTAATACCATCCTATCTTGTTTTATATTCCGAAAAAAAATTATATTCCAAAGAGCGTTCAGCCTTGTGTTTCTATAATTTTGATAAAGATTTTAATGGGGAAAGCGGTTTATGGAATAGTATTTATTATAATAAAGAAAAATCTTTAAAATTATATGTTGAACGATTTAAAGACATTGTTATAGAACCAGATAATTCACAAGTTGATTGTATAGAAACCATTGAGAATAAGTATAGAATTTTTCAAAATAGAATTATAGGATTATGGTTTATACATGTAATAAAAAGTTTATGGATTCCAAATATTACATTTTCTTCGCCTAAAAGTTTTGAATATATGTTACTTGGAATTGAAAGTTGTGAGGTGGTTGCATTCTCATTAAAGGGATCTATGAGACATTACTTTGATATGATGCTATATTTAGATGCTATAAAATATACTGTTGACAATATGAATAATTTAAAAGCTATTATTGTTTTTAGCACTTCAAAAGATGATGAAAAAGTAATTAATATATTTAAATATGCAATTAATAAAGGTGTTAAGGTTTATATTCCAGATAATACACAAAAACTATTAAATATTAATCGAAATAATAAACAAAAATATTTAAGTTAAAATAAAATTGTTTAAGTTTTTTTAAAAAATTGTGTTATACTAAAGAAAGTGATTAGAGGGATATAATGTTAAATCATATTATAAATAAGAAAACTCAAAATAAAGATATAACTAATAAAGAAACAAGAAATAGTATAGGAATACTTGCAGCTATAATTGGTATTATTACTAATTTTATATTAATTGTATCTAAATTATCTATAGGTCTAATTATCAATAGTGTTTCTATTATTGGTAATGCGATTGATTCAATCTCCGATTTTGGAGCTAATGTAATTACCTTACTAGGTTTTAAGATAGCTTCTAAACCAGCTGATAGTAAACATCCATTTGGACATCAAAGAATAGAATATGTATCAGGACTTATTGTGTCCTT
Organism: uncultured Eubacteriales bacterium; assembly: GCA_963628445.1. Taxonomy (GTDB): domain Bacteria; phylum Bacillota_I; class Bacilli_A; order Acholeplasmatales; family Anaeroplasmataceae; genus JAEELC01. The sequence continues at coordinate 73,977 of CAVGEZ010000001.1, read as the reverse complement.
ACTTATTTGTTTTATTGGTGGATCTTTACTTATTACATCAGTTGAGAAATTAATTGAAAATGAAGCTTTTAGTATTACTAATAATTTATTTTATATAACAATAACTATATTAGTAATGACTATTATTATTAAATTGTATCAATATAGTGTATATTCAAAACTTTCAAAATTGATTAAAAGTGAGAACTTAAAGGATAATGCGGTTGATAGTTTAACAGATATTATTACATCAGTTGTAATTATAGTTGGACTTCTAATTAACTATTTATTATATATCAATAATAAATCATGTCCTTTTTCACTAGATGGTGCACTTGGTGTAATTGAGGCCATACTTATTCTTATTAGTGGTATTAAATTAACTAAAGCTCAAACTGATCTAATTATTGGTACACCAGCTGATAAAGCTTTTGTTAAACAAATAGATGATTTTATTAAATCTTATGATTTAGTTTTAGGTACTCATGATATCATTTGTCACAAATATGGTGAAGGTTCAATATTTATGACAGTACATGTTGAAGTGGATGAAAATTCAAATTTTAAAGAAATAGATGAATATACAGAAAATATTGAAAATCAAGTATTAAAGAAATTTAATGTTAATTTAACTATTCATATGGATCCTACTAATGTAAATGATCCATATAAAAAGGAAATAGAAGAAAAATTAACTAATGCAATAAATCAAATTAATTCAAGTATTACATTTCATGATTTAAGAATTATTACAAAACAAGAATATACAATACTTATATTTGATTTGCTTATTCCTTTTGATTTTAAGTATGAAGAAGAGGAATTAAAATCACAAATTTATAATTTACTTGATAAAAAATATGTAATTTCAATTAATTTTGACCATTCTTTCTTAGACTAAATATCAAAAATTACTTTTAATTAGTAATAATTATTGATATAATTAAGTAGTTTTAAAGGCGGTATGTTATGAGAAAAGAAAAAAGTTGTGGTGCAGTTGTTTTTACTAAAATTAATAATGAAATTAAGTTTTTAATTGAAGAAATGGTTGAAGGTCATTTTGCTTTCCCTAAGGGACATGTTGAAAATGATGAATCTGATATAGAAACTGCAGAGCGTGAAATTAAGGAAGAAACTGGTCTTAATGTAATGTTCTTATCTTGTTTTAAGGAATCTACTCATTATTATCCTATGCAAGATGTTGAAAAGAAAGTTATATATTTTCTTGCGGAAGCAAATGTTATCGGTAATTTAAAGGTACAGCATGATGAAGTTAAAGAAATTTATTTCTTAAATTATCAAGAAGCTTTAAATGCATTAACTTATGATAACGATAAAGATGTTTTAAGAGAAGCAAATGAATATTTAACAAATATGAAATAGGACTAAAAATCCTATTTTTTTGAGGGATTTATGCAAAACACATACGACGTATTAGGTGAAAAAATTATTGTACTTGATACAATAAACGATAATTATGATACTTTAAAGAAGTATTTATCTAAATATTTAACTGATTATGAATTAGAAAGTATTGAAAAATATAAAAATAATCAAGATAAGATTAATCATATTATATCTTATACTTTACCTAAAATTGAATTAGCTAAAATATTAAATATAGAAGCTTCTAATGTTCAAATAGAGCGAATTGAGAATGAAAGACCTTATTATAAGGATTATGATTATTATTATTCTGTAAGTCACTCTGATCATTTTGTAGCTTTCGTTTTATCTAAAAATAATGTAGCACTTGATATAGAACACAGACAATTTAAGGAACTTAAAGCTCTAAGTTATGTTGCAAGTGCGGAAGAAATAAATGAATGTCAATCAGAAGATGATAAACTTACATTATGGACATTTAAAGAAGCTTATTCAAAATATTTAGGTAAAGGCTTAGGTAGATATTTAATTGATATATCTAAAGATGAAATAAAAGAGAATACACAAACTATTTATATTAATCATTTAGTAATTACTTTAGTAAAATAGGAGGATTTTATTATGGCTGTTTTAAAGGCTGTTAATGTTTCTCATGGATTTGGTGAGAGAACAATACTTGAAAATGCAACATTCCAATTAAATAAGGGTGAACATATTGGTCTTATTGGTAATAATGGAGAAGGTAAGACTACTTTCTTAAATATTATTACTGGTAATATTAAACCAGACTCAGGTAAGATTGAATGGGCTAAACATATTACAACAGGATATCTAGACCAATATACTAAGCTTGAAAAAGGATTAACTATTAAAGAATATTTACGTACTGCATTTGATAATTATTTTAAGATGGAACAAGAAATGTTTCAAATGTATGATAAGATGGCTGATGCGACTGAAGAAGAAGTTAATCAAATGATGGAAGAAATTGGTGAAATTCAATCAGAACTTGATGTATCAGGTTTTTATAATATTGATTCTAAAATTGAACAAGTTGGTAATGGTCTTGGATTAAATGATTTAGGTTATGATAGAGATGTTACTGATTTATCAGGTGGACAAAGATCAAAAGTATTACTTACTAAATTATTACTTGAAAATCCTATGATTCTAATATTAGATGAGCCTACTAACTATCTAGATGTTGAACATATAAACTGGTTAACTAATTATTTACTAAATTATGAAAATGCATTTATCTTAGTAAGTCATGATATTCCATTCTTAAATAAAGTAGTAAATGTTATTTATAATCTTGAAGCTGGTAATATGAGACGCTATACTGGTAATTATGATACTTTTGTTACTTTACATGAAACTGAAATTTTGCATCAACAAATGGCTTATGATAAACAACAAAAAGAAATTGATAAGCTAGAGAAATTTATTGCGAAAAATAAGGCTAGAGTTGCAACTACTGACCTTGCAAAATCTCGTCAACGTCGTCTTGATAAAATGGTAATACTAGATAAGCCTCAAGAAGCTATTAAACCTAGCTTTAGATTTAATGAGGCACCTTCAAGTGGTAGATTTGTAGTATCACTAGATAATGTAGTAATCGGATATGATGAGCCACTAACTAGACCTATTAATTTAGTAATTGAAAAAGGACATAAGGTGGCAATAAAGGGTGCAAATGGTATTGGTAAATCTACATTACTTAAAACAATATTAGGTTTACTTAAACCTCTATCAGGAGAAGTTAAACTTGATTATAAACTTGAACCTGGTTATTTTGAACAAGAAGAAGTTGGTTCAAGAAAACAAGCCTTACAAGAAATTTGGGATATGTATCCAGCGCTAACTCAAGCGGAAGTTAGAGGAGCACTTGCTTCATGCGGATTAACTAAAGAAAAGATTGAATCTTTAATGATTGTATTATCAGGTGGAGAACAAGCTAAGGTAAGAATTTGTAAGATTATGTTAAAGGAAACTAATTTACTTGTTTTAGACGAACCTACTAACCATTTAGATAAACTTGCAAAAGAAGCTTTAAAGGAAGCACTTGAAAGCTATAAGGGTACTATTATTTTAGTTTCTCATGAACCAGAATTCTATGACACGCTATGTGATACAGTGTTGAATGCTGAAGAGTGGACTCTAAAGATTGTTTAATCAAAAAAAAGTTAGAAAAAAATTATTTTTAAGTTTTTTATAAAACCAATATTTAATAATATTATTAAAAGATTGTATTTTAGTTAATACAGTCTTTTTTTATAAAAATGCATAAAATTAATCCGAATTCACATAAAAAAAGCCGATTTGCAAATCCTTTTATTAGAGTGTAACATATAACCAGCACATGTGTTAAATTGAATAAAGGAGGCAAAATGTATAACTATGTAATGTTAATAGGGAGAGTTTGTCAGGACGTTGAAGTATTAAATGGTAATGGACTTGATTACACTAAAATTACTTTAGCTTGTCAAAGACCATTTAAGAATAATGAAACAAATCAATTTGATACAGATTTCATTCCTGTCACAATGTTTGATACCCTATGTAATATCGCTAAAGATCGTATTCATAAAGGAGATTTAGTTGCCTTAAAAGGTCGCCTACAAGGAAATTTAGTTGAACTTGCAACAGGACCAAAAATTAACGCACTATCTATTATTTGTGAACGTATCGCACTTATTTCACCATACAAAGCGAAAGACAACAAAGAAGAAGAGGAGAGCCTATAGGCTTTTCTCTTCTTTAAGTATTACTTTCAATTGAAAAAATTGATAGATATTGTTATAATCTTTTTAGGTGATTTTTTATGCAACAATATTTAGATTTAATTAAAACAATCCTTGAAAAAGGACACAAAAAAGAAGATAGAACTGGTACAGGTACTATTTCTATTTTTGGATATCAAATGAGATTTGATTTAAATGAAGGATTTCCTCTTTTAACAACTAAAAAAGTTCATTTAAAGAGTATTATTCATGAATTATTATGGTTTGTTTCAGGTTCAACAAATATTAAATATTTAGTTGATAATGATGTTAGAATTTGGAATGAATGGCCATATAAAACATATTCACAAAGTGCTGAATTTAAAGGCGAAACTTTAGAAGAATTTGCAGCTAAAATTAAGGAAGATAGTGAATTTGCAAAAAAGTGGGGAAATTTAGGTCCTGTTTATGGTAAACAATGGAGAGACTTTGACGGAGTAGACCAACTTAAAAACTTAATTGAGGAAATTAAGGTTAATCCTGATTCAAGAAGATTAATTTTATCAGCTTGGAATCCTAAGGATGTTCCTAACATGGCTTTACCTCCATGTCACTGTTTAGTTCAATTCTACGTAAATGAAGGAAGACTTTCTTGTCAATTATACCAAAGATCAGCAGATGTATTCTTAGGTGTACCATTTAACATTGCCTCATATAGTCTTCTAACAATGATGATAGCTCAAGAATGTAACTTGAAATTAGGCGACTTTGTACATACTTTAGGGGATGCACACATTTATCTAAATCATTTAGAACAAGTAAATAAACAACTTACACGTACTCCAAGAGCTCTACCTAAGATGACATTAAATCCTAATGTAAAAAGTGTGTTTGATTTTAAATATGAGGACTTTACTTTAAGTGATTATAATCCATATTCAGGTATTAAAGGAAAGGTATCAGTATAATGATTAAAATGATTTGGGCTATGGATGAGTCTTGTCTTATAGGTAAAGACAATAAAATGCCATGGCATGTAAAAGAAGATTTAATATATTATAAGAATCAAACTAAAGATAGTGCGGTAATAATGGGATATAATACCTATGTTTCATTACTAGGATATTATACTAATAAGAATTTTCCTTATAAGAAAACATATGTCCTAACTAGTAAAGAAATAGAAGATGAACGAGTAGAGGTTGTTCATGATTTATCAAGTTTTATTTCTAATCTAGACTTTGATTTATTTGTAGTTGGTGGAAAGAAAGTGTATGAGGCTTTCTATCCTTATGCAGACTTGCTATATGTTTCATACATTAAGGGTGTACACGAAGGTGACACTTATATGGAACCTATTGACACTAATACCTTTAAATTAAAGTCATTAAATGAAACAGAAAAAGTTAAATATTGTATCTATGAAAGAGTAAGATAATTATGTTTATATCAATTTTAATTATATTATTAACTTTAGGTTTCACAGCGCTATATAACTTTATAGCCCATACTTTAAATGGATTATCATTCTATTTTATCTTTTTATGGGCACCATTAGGTTTTATTACTACAATTCTACTTATATTACTATATTTAACTATAATGTTTTATATAGTATTTCCACGTCTTAAACCAGGTAGTGTTTTCTTAAAGAATGTAGTAAGACCATTTGTAAAATTTGCAAATTTACTAGCTAAAATTCACGTTACTGTTGAAGGAAGGGAAAATATTCCTTCTGAAACATTTGTAATTTATGCAAATCATAAATCAATGCTTGATGTAACTGTATTGTATGAAGCGCTTGATAGACCAATTTCGGGAATTGCAAAAAAAGAAGTAGAAGATATGCCATTCTTAAAACAAATTTGTAAGTGCTTATATGTACAATATGTAGATAGAGAAAATGATATGGCTGCAGTAAAATCTATGTTAAAAGCTATAAAGTATGTTAAAGGTGGACTTAATTTCTTTATCTTCCCTGAAGGTGGAGTAAAGACTAGAGAAGTTGAGACTTGTGTAGCACTAAGAGCTGGAGCATTAAAGCTTGCGACTAAACCAGAAGCTACAATTCTTCCAGTTTCAATTATTGGTACATCTAAACTAACAACTAACGCATTTAAGAAAAGAACGAATGTAAAAGTTATTTTCCATAAACCAATTAAAGCAGAAGAATATAAAGCTAAATTTATTGATGAATCTGTTTCTAAAGAAGTAAATACTAAATTACTTGGAGAATATGTAGAAAAAATTATTAATGATGGAGTTTTAAATAACTAATTTTGAAAGGAAGTGGTAATATGAATTTTAAATCAATTTTAATATTTATCGTATTACCATTAATTATTTTCTTAAGTATTTTAAGTTTTATAATATATCTAATTTATAAGAATTATAAATATAAGATAGAAAATACTTGTTTTAACACTGTTAAAAAATCATTAACTAATATTAATTTAACCTATATTAAATATAATGATTTCTATAATATTTATGTTGAACGTAATTATGATTTGTTTTATTTTAAAATAATTAAGGATACTAAAGATAAATATTTAGAAGTAACTAGTGATAACGAATATTTTTTAAAAAGTTTACCAACAGATGATTTAAAAAATCCAATTAATATTAGCAAATTCGTTAATTTTAAACCAAATCTTGATGGAAAGAATAGATATTATAAGGTTTTAGTATTATATCCAAATGCTTTACAAAAGCTTTATTATGAAAATAAATATTATGCAAAATTTATCTATGATGATATTAAGATAGATGATATATTTGTAATAGATTATACTGATTTAGCTAAATTCTTAGAAAGTACAAATATTTCATAAAAATCAGGTGTTTATAATGTTTAATAATGTATTAGAAGCTATCGATTGGGTAGAACATATTAAAAGAAAAGAAAAAAGAAAAGATTTATCAAGAATGCAAAAACTACTTAATATCTTATCTCATCCTGAAGATTCTTATAAAAAAATACATATTGCAGGAACCAATGGTAAAGGTGCAACATGTGAAATGATTACATCCATTTTACATCATAAAGGTTATAATGTAGGTCGTTTTGTTTCACCATATATTTTAAATTTTAATGAAAGAATTGAAGTAAATGGTAAAGAAATTAATGATAGAGATTTACTAAATATTATAAACTCATTATATCCAATTATTAATGAATATAACGAGAAAGAAAACGACATTGTACCTTTCTTTGAAGTCGTAACTTTAATTGGCTTTATTTATTTTAAAGAAAAAAATGTAGATATAGCCGTTATTGAATGTGGTCTTGGTGGTAAGCTTGACGCAACAAATGTAATAAACGCTGACGCTTCAGTAATAACATCAATTGGATATGATCATATGAATGTATTAGGAAATACGCTAGAAGAGATAGCTATAAACAAGTTAGGTATTGTTAAAGAAAATAATCATTTATTTGCAAATGTTGATGAGAATCTCAAACCATTATTTATTGATTATGTAAAAAAGGCAAATGCAAGTGTAGAATTTATAGATTTAGATGAAGCGTCTATTGACTGTGATTTTACAAGAACTAAATTCGTATGTGATAATCAAACATATTCAACTAACTTATTAGGTAAGTTTGAAGCTAATAACGCACTTCTTGCGATTAAAGTATCTAAGTTTATTGACTCAAGTATTACAGACGAAGAAATTAATGATGCATTATCTAATATATTTTGGCCTGGAAGACTTGAGGTTGTATCAAAAGATCCACTAATTATTATTGATGGGGCTCATAATGTATCTGCTGCACAAACTCTAGTTAGTGCATTAAAAGATATAGCTGATATAAAATACAATGTCTTATATACAGGACTAAAAGATAAAGATACTCAAGGTGTAATAAAGGAATTAGAGCGCATTGCAAAAAGAATAATAATCACTAGTATTGATGACGAGCGTTCAAGTAATACCCAAGATTTACTTAATCAAGTATCAATTGAAAAACAAGGATTTGAAAATGAATTTGAAGCTTTCGATTATGCTTTAACATTGAATGAAGCAATATTAATTGTAGGTAGTCTTCATTTTGTATCAAGTCTTAGACCATATATCATTAATAAATTAAAGAAATAATCTTATTTAATAAGGTTATTTTTTTTTGAAATAATAGAAAAATGTTTGGCGTAATAAATGGCGATATAAATGGCGTAATAAATAGAAAACATCTTAAAGGTAATTAGAAGTTAAACTACTGATATGAGAGTTGATCAAGTTAATCATTAATTAAAATGATAATTTTTGAGTAATTTTTTTACTTTTTGTCTATATTATTTTTGGTGATATTAATGAAAATAAAAGAAATAAAGTCTTACTTAAGACCTATTGAAAAACTTGATAAAGATGGAGTTGAATCTCTATCTAATGAAGAACTTCTTGCAATACTTATAAATACAGGTAGTCCAGAAAAATCTTGTATCGAACTAGCTAGCGAAGTGTTAAATAGTTTAAATTCATTAAATGATTTGTTATATATTAATAAGTCTCAACTAATGAATTTTAAAGGTATAAAAGATAAGAAAGCTAGTGTTATAGTTTCAGCTATAGAACTTGTAAAAAGAGCTAGTAAAGATATTAAAAAAGGTATTGAGATAGTAGACAAGAAAACTATATATAATATATTAAAACCTCAAATAGAAGGCTTAACTTATGAAAAACTCTTTGTATTTTTTCTCGATGTAAAGTGTAGATTAATTAAGCTTTCTACATATAGCGAAGAAGCTGCATCTTTTACAAAAATTCCAGCACGTCAAATTGTAAATGAAGCCATAAATCTAAAATCTAGTATGATAATTTTAGCTCATAACCATCCATCTGGTGATTTAAGACCATCAGGAAATGATATTTCATCAACTGAGGCTTTTGAGAAAGTACTTTCTACTCTTTCAATACATTTACTTGATCACGTTATAGTATCTAGAGAAGGCTCATATTCTTTAAAAGATAATTACGATATTATTTAATTTTACTATTTAATAAATTAATAAATTTTGCTATACTAGAGTTATCGATTTAGGGGCGAAATTATGGAATTTTCTAGTAAATTTATTGAAAAAATTTTTAAACACAAATTTGAATATTCACTTCTTATTAAGAATGATCAAGACATTACTTATGAACTTTTAAATTTAAATATTAAGCAAAAAAAGAAAGAGACACTTTATCCTAAAACTACTGAGGGAAGTTATCAAGACTATTTAAATAATCATATATATAAATATATGGAAAAGAAGGATAAAAGATTATTATCACGCTTTAATTATGATAAATTATTAAGATTAATTGATCCCGTTAATGGATATTCATTTGACTGTGATTTTATATTAAATAAAGAAAAATTAAATAAAAAGTTCTCTTTTTTTGAGGACTCAAATAATATAGTAATGCTTGTAGAAGATAATACTGAATATAAATCTGAACAAATTCTTGAGGTACTTAAAAGTATTGATAATGCATCCCTTTTATATGAAATAAAAAATGATCAAGTTGTATATCACATTAATTATGTTTCTAATGAATTTGCCGCATTAGTAGATAGTGATGTAGATACAGTATATAAATTACTTGAAACTAGTCATCCTTTTGATTATATAGCAGATAAAGACTTAAATAAATTATCTGATATTATATATGGTAATGAAAGAAATGGATTCCATACATCAGTAGTATTTGATTTAAAAACTACTGTTAAAACATTAAGTATTAAAGCTAATATTTCATATTATTTATTAGGGAAAAAACTATATTGTAATATCATTTTTGAAGATATATCTGATATTTTAAAATTATCACAAGTTACTACAGAACTTGAAGATACTAAGAAAGCTAATGTTGATTTACATCAACAAAACCTAACTGACCCATTAACTGGTCTTGGAAACGATGGTAAGTATAAACAAGTAAAAGCTTCAATAAATGAAAAGATTAAAAATGGATTTACTGAATTTGCAGTATGTAGTTGTGACGTTAATGGGTTAAAGATTACTAATGATACCTATGGTCATAATTATGGTGGCAATTTAATTCAATCTGCAGGTCAAGTATTTCCTAAATATTTTAAACATAGTGAATTATTCCATGTTGGTGGAGATGAATTTGCAGTAATTGCACTTGGCGAAGATTATAAAAATTTTGACAATATTTTGTTTAGATTAAGAAATGTATTAGAATATCAACCATATACATATGAAGGTGTAAATTTAAAACTTAGTGTTGCAATCGGTTCTTCAAAATTTCAAACAGGTGATAAGAAATTTGAAGATACATTCCAAAGAGCTGATGATGATATGTATGTAAGAAAACAAGAAATAAAGAAAAAACACAATATTGGTGGAAGATAAAAAAATGGCACTTTTAAAGTGTCATTTTTTAATTATATGTTAAAACATAATTATAAGCATTAAGTTTAATTACATTAATTAAGATAATATATAAAGGAATAGTGAATATAAACGCAAAAGTTTGATTAGTTAGTAGTACTAATATATAAACTAGAATAGTAGATATTAAAGAAATAATTAGAGTGCCTATAACAAGATAAATTATATTTTTAACATTAAAAATTTCTCTAAATTTTATAGATTTATTATCACGCGAAATATATGCATCAAATAAGAAAATGGTTTGGTTAATAAATATTGTAATAATGAAGGCAAGTACTGCACCAATTGGAAGTATTCCAAGTAAATAAGTAATTAAAGCTACTAAAGTTGCATTAATTATAAAGTTAATAATAGTAATAATGATAATTGTTTTAAAGGGTAATTTAATATTTAAATCTTTCTTTATATTAATACTAATATAAAAATAAGAAATAATTATTCCTATTAAGAATAATAAAACACAAAGAATAAGACCATTAGATAATGTAGTTACTAAACTAGTTGTCTCAGCTTGAATCTCAGAAGAATAATTTTCTTCACCAATAAGTAAAACAACTACTTTAGTTATTATGTTATTTAAAAATTGGGGCGAAAATATCTCTTTAATTAAGGCCCAAAAATTACTAAAGTCTAGTTCTTTAAATTCATCAAATATAGCTTCTCTAAAGTTATTAAATGATATTTGATTATTAGAATTATCTAACATACTTAATAATTTATTTATATCATTATATGTTTGTTTTAAAGCTTGAGATAAACCTATAAACAAAAGTATTAATATGATAGATAGTGCAGGAAGAAAATATTTTAAACTTTTTATATAATTCTTTATACTATTTTTAATAATCATGTAATCACGCTCCACTCTTAATATAATACCACGAATTAAAGAAAAATGGCCTAATTAAAGGCCATAATTTAAATTATATAATATTCGATATCTATATTATTTAAGAATTTTATCTTTATTGTTTTTGTACCACTAAATTCTATATAATATAGTTTATCAAATGTTGTCTCATATGTTGTATCATCAATTGTAACTAAAATATGTGAATCTTCGTTTATTGTCTTAATGCCAAAATGATCTGTAGCACTTATCTTAATTTCACCAGTACCTGAAATAGTATAACCATAAGTAGAAAGTTGATATTTCTTTGATATGGTTTCATTATTATTAATAGTATAAGAGAAAGAAGAAGGATTAACTATAAAACCATTAGTATTTAGACTTAAATTTATATCGCTTATCGCAACATATCTATGTTCACTAGTATCTAATATCTTTAATTTATAATATCTTATATCTTGAGTATTAAAAGATACTTGAAGCAATCTATTTACAAGATTTATATTTTCATAAGTATCTATTAACTTCATATCATCGATTGATATGCCAGCATATAACTCAAACTTATAAGGATAGTGTGATTGATTACCATTATAGGTAGTAATATTTAGTGTATTTAGAGAGTATGTCTTACCTAAATCAATAGTTACTTCAAATGGTTCACTTGAAATCATTTTATCTTTAACTGAGTGATAACTTGTTTGATAATTACCATCAATTATATTTTCTATTTTATAGTTTTCATCCCATTCTGAATATGAATTAGTATAAGATACTATACTTTGATTAGTATATGGAACGCTAAAGTTTCCAGATTGATAACTACGTTCATATAAATCAGTAAATGTATAGTTTCTTAACATTTCTAAATCATTATACAAATAAGTATTATTTATTGGAGAGAGAGTATCAGTAAATGATCCATAAAGTTCTGCAAAACCATCTTGATGATTAGAATTAACTGTAACTCTAAAGTAAATATAATCACCCTTTTTAACATTATAAGTTATATATTCATTCTTACAGTCAATAGGATTAGTACTTGAACTTTCTAAAGAATCTTCATATTTATTTTTATTTAATGAAGTTTCTAAATAAGTGTCATTACGATTAGAACATCTAACAGATATTTTATATGTGCCGCTTTGATTCATATAAATTTTACCATAGTAAGATGATATTTGACTTGAATTGATTCCATTAATAAAGTGTTTCTTTACTATTTGTGAATCTGATGTAGTATAGCCTTTAAAATTAGCGCTTAGAGCTTCTTTAGCTGTTTTATAAGTTTTATTTGAATATGTATAAGTAGTTAAATTGATTCCTGTAATTCTAGGACATAATTCAACTATAAATGTTACATCTGTTGTATAAGTACCATTTGTAAGATTTAATGTAATATAAGTTTTGGATTCAGAATTAGTACTAATTATAATCGTATTATTTTTGTTTTGACATGATACATTACTTACAACGCTTTTAATACTATATTCAAATCCTTTTGGAATTGTTAGAGAAGTACTTAAATCTAGTGTATAGTTTTTACTAGGATCAACAGAGTAAGGTAAGACTGTAATAATATCAGTATCATTAATTAATTTACCACTTTGTTCATTTAAAGTTGATGGTATAAAGATAGGAAGATTAGAATATTTTTCCTTTAAAGTATCACTTACAGTTTGACCGATTAGTGAAAAATAGTAAGAAAAATCATAACCTGTTGTTTCACATAAAGATTCGTACCAATTATCAACTCCACCTGAACCTGACTTATATTTGCAAGCTTTAATAAATGTATCGACACCAAATGTATGAATTATATCTGCATAAGTGTTAAGGCTTGAAGAAGTAGAGCCTTCTTTAGCTTGAGTTAGAGTTTCAATCAAACTATTTTTAGGATTTAAATATCTATTCCAACCATCTAAATTATCCCTATCTTCACTTATTTTTGTATAACTAATATAAGATAATAGTGATATGGCATTATTTGTAACCTCATCTCCTGGTGCAAAACCATAACGTTGGTAATGGTGATTAAATTCATGAATTGTACCCCACATACCGTTTGTAATAAACGAATCATAATCTAAAGATCCACTCATCCAATCAGGTGGCAAGTTACACCAGTTTCTACCTACAAAAGCTACAGCACCGCCTGCGGCAATAAATGGGTCATAAATAAAATCTATACCAATACTAGTGCGAGATCCAGCTGGAATTTGACGAGAGATGTTTGATATTTTTAACCATAAATCAGATATTTTATTTAAGTTATCATAATCAAGATTTGCATATTTTTTAGGCCCTGAATGTCTTACACATTTATCATAAACTTCTAAATCAAAGTAAGGAGCAGTAGAAGTCTTTAGACGTTCAAATTCCTCATTAGTTGTAAGACCATATATAAAGTGAGTATATTCACAAGCTCCACTAATTGTAATATCAAACTCTGCAGGCTTTAATGGTGTAACATAAATTGGTCCCCCAAGGTAAGATGCAACATATCCTGTTTCACTTGTTATAGTTAGTTCAGTTCCTAGATGAGGCATACGGCAAAAATCATTACGTGATTGCCAAATATTATTAATCTCATTATTTTGAGAATATTGACCAATTTCAATCTTTACTCCGCCTGTAGCTTCTAATGTTTCTTTAGACAATTTAATTTCAACAATTTCCCCAGCTGGTGCATAAAGTCCTGTTAAATGGTTTCCTACCTCTCTAGCTTTATAACTTAAATGTTTAATTACTGCAGGTTCACTATCACTAACATCTGAATAATAATTTCCAATTGAAGCAGTATGTTTATACATTTTTCTTGATAATAATTCACCATTTAGATATAAATTACCATCTTTATCTATTTGGTCATAAGTATTATTTGAGGCCATCAAATATTCAGATTCACTAATAATTTGAGCCTTTTCTTCCTCAGTAATATTTTCTAAACTAGTACCGTAAGTAGGATATCTATCAAGTCCTTCATTACTTACTAAAACATTAGTTTTTCTTTCAACACTACCTAATATTTCATAAGACATAGGAACTACTACATCACTAGGAGAGAAAGTAATTGTTTTACTTTGATTAGAAGAAGAACTATTTTGAGTTTCATTTCCATTTGAATTATTATTATCAACTCTTTTACAACTTGCAAGTGAAGTTATAAGAAGAGTTGTAAGAAGTATTAATCTAAATTTTTTCATATGTCCTCCTCATTTTTAAACACAACTTATATAATATATAAGAAAATTCACTTTTTTTCAAATGGTAAACAAAAAAAGAATCTCCTAAATTAATAGAAGATCCTAAATTTAAAATTATTTGTTCTTAAGTAATTCCTTAATTTCAGTTAATAATTCATCAGTAGTAGATAATTTATTAGCTAAAGCTTCTTGTTTTGCCTTTTCTTCAGCTTCTGCTTTTTGTTTAGCTTCTAAAGCCTTATTATATTCATCTAATGCTTTAGCTTCCTTCTTAGTAAGCTTTAAACCTTTAGCTTTCTTATCTTGAGCACGAGTAACAACGTTACTAGCTCTTTCTCCAGCAGTCTTAACATTGTTAAATGCACGAATGATCAAGAATAAGACAAACGCAACAAGTAAGAAATTAATAATTGCAGAAATAAATGCACCCCAGTCAATGTAGATTGAATTAGCTAAGTCTAATACATCTTCACCAGTAGTAGCGTCAGCAGTATAAACTGGAACTAATATAGTATACATTTTACTTAAAGCATCTTTGTTTCCACCGCAGCAGTAGTAGATAATCATGTTGATTAATGGTTTTAAGATACCATTAGATAATGCAGTTACAATTGCAGTAAATGCAGCACCGATAATAGTACCGACAGCCATATCCATTACATTACCACGTGAAATGAATATTTTAAATTCAGCCCAAAATTTCTTCATACTTAAATTTTCCTTTCTAAATTACACTAAAATTATACATTTTTAATATTAATTTGTAAATATTTTAAACATAAGAAAAACCTCAATTGCTTGAGGCTTTAATTTATAATTATTATTCTTCAATGATAGCTTCAACTGGGCAAACAGCTTGGCAAGCACCACAATCGATGCATTGGCTTGGATCGATTTCTGATTGGCTAGCACCTTCAGAGATAGCTCCTACTGGACATTCGTTGATGCAAGCACCACATTGAATACAAGATTCAGTTACTTTTCTTGGCATAATATATACCCTCCTTGATTAACTACATTATATATTAGAGCCTCTTTTTTTTCAAGACTAAAGAGCAAAAAAATGCTTTAGGTAAAGGATTTTTTGCAAGTCTAAACTAACAAAATAAGTTAGCAAGAACTAACATTTAATCTAAACTATTTATTACTTATTGAAATTTTTATATCTTTCATATAAAATAAAATAGTAAATTTAAAAAGGAGATAATTATTATGTTACTTAATATAGATATGCCAGTTGGTTCACTTGTTGGTATTATTATTGTTTGTGTATTAGTAGGTCTTGTTATCGGATTCTTTGTTTCACGTTTTGTATTTAAGAAAGAATTAAAGAAGAACCCTCCTATTACAATCAACCAAATTAAGGCTATGTATGCAGCTAGCGGTAGAACTTTATCAGAAAAACAAGCTAGACAAATTCAAAAGTCTATGGAAGAGGCAAAATAAAAAAAGTCTGAAGAATTATTCTTCAGATATTTTTTTTGCCTTTTTTTCTTCCATTTTAATCTTTATTTTAGCCTTAAGTTCAGTACCTTCTCTTAATCGTTTAAAGTTCGATTTATGTCTATATATAATAATAAGTCCAAGTACTGTATACATTAAACAAGTTACAAGTTCAGGTTTACCAAATAAATATTCAACTCCTACATTAGCAGGATTTAAACCTACTCCAAATTGAATCCATACGACTATAACTGCAGTTACTGCAGCAGAACATGAAGCAATTGATACATAACCTATTGTAAGTACTACAATCCAGAATACTATTAAACAAGAAATAGCAGGCACAGGAGTTAGAGCAAGTAGTATTCCAAGCGACGGAGCAACAATCTTTCCACCTTTAAATTTAATATAGATAGGAAATAAATGACCTAAAGCTGCAGTAAACCCATAAAAAATAATTGGTACATAATTGTCAAATAATCTCTTGTCAAATACATATTTGACTAAAATAATCATTATTCCACCTTTTAAAACTTCTAAAATGAATACAGGTATACCTATACCTAATCCAAAGTTTCTAATAGTGTTAGTTGAACCAATATTTCCAGAACCTAGTTTTCTAATATCTTGATGTTTAAATATTAGACCAAAGATTAGACCATTTGGAATCGATCCAATAAGATATGATAAAACTAAAAATAATATTGCAAATAAAACATTAGTACTTGTTTGAAATAAAACCATTTTAAAACACCCCAATAATTCATATTTAATTATACAAAGAAATTTAGTTATCTTCAATTTATTTTAAAAAATATTTCTAATTTTATGGGCATTTTATTTATTGTTTAATTTATTTATTTTATGTATAATGTTTTTATATGCTAATTTTGTAAAGGAGAGATATTTATGCCTAAAGATAATTATAATGCAGATACGATTGAAGTTTTAAAAGGTTTAGATCCTGTAAGAAAAAGACCTGGTATGTATATAGGTTCTACAGATTCAAGAGGTTTGCATTATTTAATATGGGAAATTGTCGATAATGCGATCGATGAAGCTTTAGCTGGATATGGTAAAGAAATTAAGGTTGAAATTAATACTGATGGTTCTGTCACTGTATCAGACCAAGGTAGAGGTGTTCCTGTTGGTATCAATCATGAAACAGGACTAAATTCACTTGAAGTAATTTATTCTATATTGCACGCTGGTGGTAAATTCGGTCAAGCTGGTGGATATAAGGTTTCAGGTGGTTTGCATGGTGTAGGTGGTAAAGTAGTAAATGCTTTATCTACTTATATGAAAGTTACATCTTGTAGAGATGGTAAAATTTATGAAATTGAATTCAAAAATGGTGGAAAGAAGATTCATGACGTTGAATGTTTAGGGGATACTAAAAAAACTGGCACTACTGTAACATTCAAACCAGATCCTACTATTTTCTCAACTGTAATTTTCAACTATGATACTATTAAAGAACGTTTAAAAGAAGGTGCTTATTTAATTAAGGGCCTAAAGATGACTTTGATTGATCATAATTCAAATAAATCTGATTCATTTGAATTTGAAAATGGTATTAAACAATATGTTTCAGATATGGCAAATGGAAAAGAATTAATGGCTGAACCAGCTTATTTTGAAGGTGTTCAAGGTCCAATCGGTGTTGAAGTTGCGATGTGCTATACAGCTGGATTTGATGAAACTTTAATTTCATTTGCAAATAATCTGCGTACTCGTGATGGTGGTTCTCATGAAATTGGATATAAGCTTGCAATCACAAAAGCATTTAATGATTTTGGCAGAAAGTTTAATATAATTTCTCCTAAAGATGATAATCTTGATGGTAATGACATTCGTTGTGGTTTAATAGGTATAGTATCAGTAAGAGTTGAAGAATCTGTTTTGGAATTTGAAGGTCAAACTAAAGGTCGTCTTGGTACACCAAGTGCTAAAACAGCAGTTAATGAAATTTTATATGATGCATTAATGAAATATCTTGCGAATAACAAGACTTTAGCTGAACAAGTAATTGAGAAAGCTTGCAAGAATGCAAAAGCAAGAGAAGCTGCACGTAAAGCAAGAAATCAAATTAGACTTGATAAGAAAGATAAACAAGAAATTAATTTATCAGCTAAATTATCTCCAGCACAAGGAAAGAATAAAGAAATTAATGAATTATTCTTAGTAGAAGGTGACTCTGCCGGTGGTTCTGCAAAGAGCGGTAGAGATAGACTTTATCAAGCAATCTTACCATTACGTGGTAAGGTATTAAATACTGAAAAAGCTAATGAAGATGCAGCACTTGCTAACCAAGAAATTGCAACTATGATTTACACTATTGGTGCAGATTATGGTGATAAATTTGATGTTAAAAAGTGTAATTACAAGAAAGTAATTATCATGACTGACGCTGATGATGACGGAGCACATATTCAAATCCTTCTACTTACATTCTTCTTTAGATATATGCGTCCTTTAATTGAAGATGGTAGGGTATTTATTGCAGTACCACCACTATTTAGAGTGTCAAATAAGGCTGGTAAAAATACATTTACTAAATACGCTTATACAACAGAAGAACTTCAAGAAATAATGAAGAAGTTAGATAAGAATAATGTTTCAATTTCTCGTTTCAAAGGACTTGGTGAAATGAGTGCTGAACAATTGTGGGAAACAACAATGAATCCTGAAACAAGAACTTTAATTCAAGTTACTTTAGAAGACTTTGCAGAAGCAGAAGATGAAATTAACTTATTCATGGGTGATGATGCATCTAAGCGTCGTACTTGGCTTGAAAACCACGTTCAATTCTCACTTGAGGATGAATATGAAATTGATAAAATTGATTTAACAGGAGAGGAGGCATAACGCTATGGCTAAGAAAAGAAATGTTATTGATGAACTAGACAAGTTTGCAAATGAATCATTTCAAACTGCAAAGCTTGAAGATGTTGTAGGAGATCGTTTCGGTCGTTATTCTAAAGCCATTATTCAAGAGCGTGCTATTCCTGACGTTAGAGACGGTTTAAAACCAGTTCAAAGAAGAATCCTTTTTGGTATGAACCAACTTAAACTTTTATCAACTGGTCAATATAAAAAGTGTGCCAGAGTTGTAGGTGACGTAATGGGTAAGTATCACCCACATGGTGATTCATCTATTTATGAAGCTTTAGTACATATGTCACAATCTTGGAAGATGGGAGTACAACTTATCGACTTACAAGGTAACAATGGTTCAATTGATGGTGATGGTCCAGCTGCAAGCCGTTATACTGAATGTAGATTAAGCAAGAATGCTGACTACATGTTACAAGATATTGAAAAGAAAACAGTTGAAATGATTGATAACTTCGATGGTGAAGAAAAAGAACCAATCGTTTTACCTGCAAGATTCCCAAATATTTTAGTAAATGGTGGTATGGGTATTTCCTCAGGTTATGCTACATACATTCCAACACACAATATGAAGGAAGTTGTAGACGCAACTATTTATAAGATTGATCATCCTAATATGACAATCGATCAATTACTTGAAATAATGCCAGGGCCAGATTTCCCTACTGGTGGTATAGCCATGGGAAAAGATGGTATTAGAGAAGCATTTTTAACTGGTAGTGGTACTGTTGTTGTTAGAAGTAAATATTTTGTTGAAGATATCGATTCTAAACATAAGCGTATAGTTGTAACTGAAATACCATTTGATACTGTAAAACAAAAAACAGTTGAACGTATCGAACAATTGCGTATTGACCATAAGGTTGACGGTATTGATGAGGTAAGAGACGAAACAGATAGACATGGTATAAGAATTGCCATCGATTTAAAAGAAGGAGCTAATCCTGAAGCCATTATTAAGTATTTATTTAAGAATACAAACTTACAAACTAATCTTAAATATAATATGGTTGTAATTCATAATATGCGCCCTGAAAGAATGGGTGTACTTGATATATTACAAGCCTATATTGATCACCAAAAAGATGTAATTACAAACAGAACTAACTTCCTTAAAGCTAAAGATAGTCATAGATTACATATCGTTGATGGTTTAATTAAGATGGTTTCTATATTAGATGATGTAATTCATACTATTAGACACTCTCAAAATAAACAAGATGCAAAAGAACAATTAATTTCTAAATTTGAATTTACAGAAATTCAAGCTGACGCAATTCTTGCAATGCAATTATATCGTCTATCTAATACTGACGTTACTCAATTACATAATGAACATGATTCTTTAACTAAAAACATTGAAGAATACGATTCAATACTTTCTAGTGAAAAGAATCTACTTAAAGTTATTAAAACAGAATTAAAAGAAATATCTAATAAAATTGATCAACCAAGAAGAACTCAAATTGAGGCTGAGGTTAACAATTTAAATGTAGACGAATCAAGTTTAATTATTGCAGAAAATGCAATGATTATTATGACTAAATTTGGATACATTAAACGTGTAACATTAAAGAGCTATCAAGCTTCAAGTGTTAATAATGTGTCTGAAAAAGACTCAATTATATTTGAGCGAGAATTATCAACGCTTGATACCTTAATAGGTATTACTAATAGAGGATATTTTGTAAATATTCCTGTATTTAAAATTGATGAATGTAAGACAAGAGATTTAGGTGAATTTGTAAATAATATTTGTCAAATTAATCCTAGTGAATATTTCGTTGAAGTATTTGCAGTAAGAGACTTTAAGACTCAAGCTCAAGTTTTACTTGCAAGCCGTAAAGGAGCTATTAAACAAACATTACTTGAAGAATTTAATATCTCAAGAGTTACAAAAGAAGTAAAGTGTATGGCTCTTGATGACGATGACGAAATAGTATCAGCAGATATTACGTCTAACCCACTTGAAGTAGTATGTGCTACAACAAATTGTGAGGTTATTCGTTTCAGAGCACAAGATGTAAAACTATACGGTAAGAATGCCGGTGGTATTAAAGCTTGCAATATTAAAGAAAAAGAAGAATTAGTTTCTGCTCACTACGCTAATAAGAATGATGATCTATTGCTTCTTACTAATCGTGGTACAATTAAACGTATTAAAGTAGAAGATTTAGTTTTATCTCAAAGAGGTAGAACTGGTGAAAGACAAATCAAACTTGTTAAGTCTAATCCAATTATCTTAAATGATTTTAGAGTAATGACTCCAAATCAATTCAAAGAAAATGTTGATCTAACTATTGTATATGATGATAAGTCAGATAAAATTGGTACTAAAGAATTAAAGTATAATGTATCTGATAGTGGTAAAGAAATAGTTAAAGATGGTTATGGTATACCAAGAAAGATGTACTTAAATCCTTCAAAAGAATTAGATCAAAAAGTTGATTCAGATTATTTACTAGATAAATCTTCATCTGAAGCTGATTTGTTCAATTACGATTCAATTGATGAACCAGTACTTAAGAAATCAAAGAAGACGAAAGATCCTCTAGATTTACTAGATAAGATTCTTGAAAAAGAAGATAATGTAGAAACTAAAGAAATTAGTGACAAACCTGTTTCAGCAAAATCAAAAGATGATGATACTCCATCAACAGTTGTAGTTAAGAAAAAGAAGAAAATTTCATTCTTTGACGATGACAATTAATAAATTTAAAGGTTAATCTTCAAAAAAGATTAGCCTTTTTCCAACTTTTAAAAGTTTAGTAATTGCAAACGCTTACACAAAATGATATAATAATTACCCCACATTAATGAAAGAAGGGATTTTATGAAAGTTACTTATTTTAATAAAACAGTTGAAGTAAAAGAGGGAACTCGTCTAATTGATTTATTAGATGAATCTCAAAAGAAGTCATATTATTGTGCTAATGTAAATAATAGATTAAGAGAACTTGATTATATATTACCAAATATAGATTGTACTGTTGAATTTTTAGATTTATCAAATTCTGATGCAGTATTAATTTATCAAAACTCTTTAAGATAT
Organism: uncultured Eubacteriales bacterium; assembly: GCA_963628445.1. GTDB lineage: Bacteria > Bacillota_I > Bacilli_A > Acholeplasmatales > Anaeroplasmataceae > JAEELC01. The sequence continues at coordinate 52,033 of CAVGEZ010000001.1, read as the reverse complement.
TTATTTGCAATGGCAGTAAATAGATTACATAAAAAAGTTAAGGTTGTTTATAACTATTCAGTTTCTCGTGCTATATTTGCAAACATCTCAGGTATTAATGGTCCTGTAAATCAAAAAGAAATTGATTTAATTCAAAAAGAAATGGATGAATTGATTTCTAAGGACCTTCCTATTAAGAGATATTCAACTACAGTAGAAGAAGCTAAAAAGATTTATAACAGTTTAGGTTATTATGACAAGTCAAGTATGTTAGAATATAGACCTGAAGATACTGTTCACATGTATAAGTGTGATAATTATTTAAATTATATGTTTGGATACATGGTACCATCTACAGGATATATTACTAAATTTAATTTAATGTTATATTTTCCAGGACTTATTATTCAATATCCTAGAGCCGAATTAAATGGTGAGATTCCAGAATTCTATGATGAAAAGGTATTCTCTAAAGCTTTAAGAGCTGAAAATGAATGGGGTAATATTATTAAGGCTTCATCAATTTGGCAAATGAACAAAATCATTGAAGCTGGTCAATCAAATGAATTTATTAATATTTGTGAGACAAAACATAATAATATGCTTGCAGAACTTGGATATAATATTAAGAAAGATTCTGATATTAAATTAATTGCGATAGCAGGTCCATCATCAAGTGGTAAGACAACATTCTGTAATAGACTTAGAGTTGAATTACTATCTCGTGGGATTAAACCTGTAATGATTTCTTTAGATAATTACTATCTAGAAAAATCACAAGCTCCGCTTACTTCTAAGGGTGAACCTGATTTAGAACATATCGAGGCTTTAGATATTGAAAGATTTGACCAAGATATGTATGCGCTAATTAATGGAGAAGAAGTTACACTTCCGCTATATAACTTTAAAACAGGCCATAGAGAAGAAGGAGAAACTGTAAAACTTGAAAAAGGTCAACCAGTTATGATTGAAGGAATTCATGCATTAAATGACAGACTTACTCCATCAATTCCATCAAATCAAAAATATAAGATTTATATAGCTCCTACAGCTCAATATCATATTGATTCTCAAAACCCAATATCAATGACTGATATTAGATTAATTAGAAGACTTGTAAGAGATTATAAATATAGAAATGCATCAGCAGAAGAAACATTAAAGATGTGGGATAATGTTCGTGCTGGTGAATTCACTTGGATTTATCCAACTCAAAGTGAAGCTAACTATGTATACAATTCAGAATTAACATATGAACTATGTGTAATGAAAAAGTATGCAATGAAAGTATTACAAGAAGTACCATCTGATAGTAAATATTATATTACTGCAAATAGATTAATTAAGTTCTTAAAATACTTTAAAGACATTCCAGATAAATGGGTACCATGTAATTCTATATTAAGAGAATTCATTGGTGGATCAATTTTCTACGATAATTAGTAAATTTAAGGTGCGATTTTATGTCGCATCTTTTTTTGATATATTAATTATTGATTTTCACAATAAGATTAAACACTAGATTATATTGATATAGTCTAAAACGCTTAAATTTGCGTTTAGATGCATTCTTTTATAATAATGATATAATTATCATTTTAATATATAGACGTCATTATAGGCTTATTTTGGACGTTAAAATGATATCTCATTCATTTTGGTAAAAAGTTTAAGATTTTTATGTCTTTTTTTGAACGTTTTATTGCAAATATCAACAGCTTAAGATTGAAGAATTTTTAAAATAATTAATATTTATGTCTAGATATCTTAATAGATAACTGCCCCGTCTAAATAGTTAGTTATTAAGTAATTAATAATAATTGAAAGAGAACAATATACAATTTTATTAAACGAAACCCAAGTTAGAACAAGAAGATTAAATAAGGATATATTTAGATGAAATACAGTTATGTTTATACATAATTAGTCAAAGCCTTTGATGAGTACAAAATAGAGAATAAATGCTTTAGTATAAATTCATGAATAAGCAAGAATAATTCATAAAATTTGTAAATAAAACTGTCTGATTATTAGACGTAAAAACAAAAGAAATGATGATCACAATTTAACAGATTAAAAATAATTATATAAAATAGAGATAAAAGTTCAGTGTCATATCTTTGAGTTGGTTTAATTTCCGATCATTAATTTTTGTATATAACATAGAGAACAAGAATAACGAATCCTTTCAAACGTTTGAATTATAACAAAGAAGAAGAATGGTTTTGTATTAACTTAAAATACTCACGATTGAATCAAGAAATAAGAAAATAAATTTTTCATTTCCTATCTAGTTTTAAATACTAACAATTAATATATCAATATTTTATCATATTGATATATTAATCACTTGATATTTGGAATATTTTTTGACGTTTTTGACTATAGAAAGTATTTATTATATATAGGCAATATATAGGCACGTTACAAGGATTAAATAAAATATTTCGTTTACTATCTAGTTTTATAAACCACTATAAATAATTACTTAAATAAAGATTACTATATTTTAAAATTATATCGCTTTTGAAAATTATTTATTTATTTTTGATTTTATTTAACTAAAAACTCTAAGATCTGTATGGATATATTGATTCTTATAACAATATTAAAAATTTTCAAAATATACCTAGTATTGAATACTAGTAATCATAATATGAATAAATCATTAGCAATTTATTAAACTAGATTATTAATGAAAATTTAATTTATAAAATTGAAAGTAACTACTCTCTTTGATATAATAATATTTAGACAATCGAGGTGAAAAAATGAAAAATTTAAGCAACATGAAACCTCTAGGTGTAAGAGATGAATCTATCATGAAACTTTTACATTTATATGAATTTAGGGGAAAAAGTAAATATTATGATGATGCGTTTAAGAGCGATAAAAGTAAACTTATAAAAGATAATATAAAGAAAGAATTGTTATATTTTGCGGAGTTCTATAATTTAAATATTACTGATGCAAGAAAGAAGACTTTGTATAAGAAGGACTGTGAGCCTAAAAATAAGGATGAGCAGGTCTATATAAATGTCAAGCAAATCCTAAGTCGTATACTTGAAAAGCCAGACGAATTTTACCTTGAGAGTTATCAATTTTTAGACCTTGCACAAGCCATGTATCGTAACGTCGAAAAAGTCAATTTTAGGACTTATAGGACCTCAGTTTCTGATGGATCACTTTTTGGTAACTTAAAGCTAATATCATTAAGAGATGAATTAACAGATATGATTGATAACTTCAGAAATAAGTATGAACATAAATCTTATGAGGTTACAAATTTAATAACAAACTTTTTTGTAGACTATAAAAATCAAGAAATCTTTACAAAATACAATGATGAATTAAGCTGTGTGATTTTATACGCACTAATTTTAAAATGTGGATTTACAGTTTTTAGATATGTGACTTTCTTTGATAAACTTATAAATCATAAGGATGAATTGAAAGATGCAATCATAAGCGCATCCCTTAATTATGAGGAAGGTTATTCTAATCCTGCAAAATTGAACAATTTAATTATTGATATTTTACTTGAAAGTTATGCCCAAATTGAGGCTAATTTGAATTCGTATAGTTTTGAATATAAGAACACTAAAGTGGATTTGATTGTAGGCGTTATATTAAAATTACCACAACAATTCACAAGAGATGACATTAAAAATGCTGAACCTTTAGCAAGTGACTCTACAATAAATAGAGCTTTAAAATACTTATCTGACAACAATCAGATTAGAGCTTTAGGCACAGGTAGATCCGCAAAATGGATAAAACTAGAAGAACAAATCGATCCGTTCAATTCAAGACAAATGGATATCTTCAATGTTGAGGATTAATAATATAGAAGCTGGCGTAGTTGCTGGCTTTTATTTTTTTCATTATCTATCTAGTTTTAAATACTAAAACTACTAGAATTGCAAAGATATTATTAAGTTGTAATATCTATTAAAATTTTGTAATTATTTTCGTAAATTATAACCATAATCATGATCGTAAATTTGCTGGTAAATTTTATCTTTAAAAAATCATCAATTTCTTGGCTTGAATAAAAAAATTAATTGGCGAATCGAGGTGGGTAAATCATCACAAAATTAATTCTCGATTCGTTATACAAACAGAGCTAATTTTAGGCCTTGAAAGGAGGATCTTGGATGGTTGCATAAAAATTTTCGATTCGAATCTAGTTTTAAAAACTAGACTTTTTTCGACTTTGCGACATGTGATGTGAGTAGAAGAAGAAGTCATGATGGTGTCAGTTCATGAGTGGGATTGCTAACCCTGTAAACCGCATTTTGGCAAATTAGGCTGTAGAAATGGGCGAAAAAGGCATTTTCGATGCGTGAAAAAATAAAAAATATGATAGTAAACATATTCAAAAATAGAAATGTGAATATGTTTAATACCAACTTTAAGCCCCAAACTATATAACTTTTGATATTCAAATCTGATTTATGAGATTGAATAGAACTTAAAAGTCCACTTTTAAAAGATATGAACAACTTCCGATAATATATATTATGTTAACCAATAAAAAATACTTTAGGTATCGTGTTTTTAACTTGAATGTTGATAATGTGTAAAACGTGGTTTTAGCAACATCTCAAACACTTTTTGTTTTCGTGGGTTTCCCAACCAGCAAAAATCGACCTTATGATTTGGTCGGCAATTAGTTTCTCGATTTGCCAAATAAGCTATTTTTTACTTAGTTTTAAAAACCAATTACCTTTTGAAAATATTTAGTTATTAAATCTAGATGAGACAACAGTTAGTATTTTCTGACTTAAATGGAGCTGTAAAATCGATGATACCATTTTGAGGTTTTTCTCTTATAGTTTTTTATCATTGATTTACGTTTATAGTATATTTCTTAATATAACATTATAGATGTAACAATTGATTTTTTTTTGAATTTTTTATAACTTATTTTTTTACCCTAAAATTAGCTAAATTAATGAGTATTATTATATTATATTTTTATGTTCAAATCTTGATTCAGATGTTTGCACATCTTATTTCAAATTAATCTTAATTATTTTATCTAGTTCAAATCTTAACCACATTACATTTATTATTTTTTAAGTTCGTTTAAACTAGTTTTAAATACTAGTAGTAAAATGAAATATTTTCGTTCTAGTTTATGATTAACCAAGTACTAGATAAAGGCTTAATATTTTAATTTTAAGAATCGTGTATCCACAACATTAAATTAACGATAAAATAATGAGCATAATATCATAAAGATTGTTCATACATTTAACCTGGAATACACTTTAAAATTAACCCTAAAATTTATAAATTTAACAGGAAAGGTATGAGATTTTTTACATAGCAGAATGTTAATAAAATTATATTAATATGTATTTTATAGGTTCAAAAAATACAATGGATCAGGTTAATATTACAGTTCGAATTCTATTATTTGCTTAAAAATCCATGAGGATGCTTTGAATCATATTGATCTTTACCATCGTTTTTAAGACTTCTAAAAATAATAAATAGTTAGTATATTTTTAAAAAGATTAAGTTCAAAGGTGCAACCACTCTAAGTAGTTCTAGAAGTACAACAACTTCTTCTACTTTTAATTTTTAAAAACTAATCCGTTTTAAACTTTTATCATAGCTCTAATTTAATCATATTTTTGTAAACTTATTTATAAAAAAATATTTTATTTTTGTAAAAATAATTTAAAAAATATTTTTGTCCAACAATTAGTATTTTACTATAGAGTATTTAGTTTTTAAAACTATATTCATTTTGAAAATTTTTTGCTCTTCTCCCCTTGTTTAACAACACCAATTTTTTAGCCAAAAATTATGTAAAAAACAGTGATTTTCTATGAGCAATCGAGATTGTAAAATGTGATGATTTACCCACCTCGATTCGTTGTTATTTTTGGCATAATTTTACATTCTTTTGTCTGATTTAGTATGTTAAATTAAACTGTAATATACGATTACAAAATCTGCTTTTAAACTTTAACTTTCAATGATATTGGGATTAAATCTCTAGAAATATCATTTGCAAGTTTTAAACCATCCGTTATTAAATCCGTAATTTATCCGATCAACCAATGTAATTTTTTTTAGTGATTTCCAGTATTAATTATTGGAAAGCATTCTAAAGTAAAACTTGATAATATATGCCATTTAATTCATTTGAATAGTTTGCAATAATACCATGTTTATTCTCTTTGATACGTTATCAGATTAAACTATTTCAATCCAAATCTAGTTTTATAAACTAACACTCGTAATATAGAGTGGCTAATCATTACTAGTTTTAAATACTAGTTATGAAATGAAATTTTTTATTTTGCAACAGTTCATCCAAGGACTTATAAGATTTATGATTTAAATATTCTATTTTGATCTTGAATAAGTTAATAAATATCAATTCTCAAATAGTAATAACTTAAGCCTTTAAATCAATAAAATTCCAATTGAATGTTTGTATTAATATTTAGTTATACTAGTTTTTAAAACTATATTATAAATGAAAAAATTTAAAATCATTCTATGTTGTATCGACAATAATATAATTATATTTAATATTGTTTGAGTAAAATTATAATTATAATTAAGCTTTTTTAAACCATCAGATACATCGTTTTAAACTGGTTCTTTCTTTATGCATCTGGTTTTTAAAACTAAATATCGTTTGAAATTTTTCCTAGAATGCTCTTACAAGCAATCTAATATTTATATGATATATTTTGTGTTTTGAACCTAATTTATTAACCAGTAATTTTGGTACTATTCATTTAAATATATCTAGTTTTTATTACTAGATGACATTTGAATTTTTATTTTTCACTTCTTCTTGATTGTTTTTACAATAGAAAAAAGGACCTATTTCTAGATCCTTAATTACTATTTTAAGCTATATCTTTTAAGAAAGATTTACCCCATTCAGATTCTTTTACACCGAAGTTTTCAGCTATTGTATTACCAAAGTCTGCAAAAGATCCACGGATGCCTAAATCGCAAGATTTAATTGATTTATGCCATACTAAACATGGTACATATTCTCTTGTATGATCAGTTCCATACCAAGTAGGATCATTACCATGATCGGCTGTAATTAATACTAAGTCATCATCATTTAATACTGATTCTAATTCTTTTAATTGACCATCAAATTCAATTAAAGCGTCAGCATATCCTCTAGCATTTCTTCTATGTCCATATAAGGCATCAAAGTCTACTAGATTTAAATAACATAATCCTGTGAAATCTCTATTTTTTGCAATATCAATCATATGATTCATACCATCTTGATTCGATACTTGTCTAATAGATTCAGTGATACCACATCCATTGTAAATATCTGATATCTTACCTAAACCAATAACTTCATAATTTGCTTCTTTTAATTCATCAAGAATTGTTGGTGCAAATGGTGAAACTGCATAATCATGTCTATTTGGTGTACGTACAAAAGAATTCTTATCCTTTCCTACGAATGGACGAGCTATGATACGTCCTACCTTCCATTCTGGCTTCATACAAATTTCACGTGCAATGTGGCAACAACGATATAATTCTTCTAAACCAAAAGTTTCTTCATGTGCTGCAATTTGTAATACTGAATCACTAGATGTATAAACTATCATAGAATTATCTCTCATTTGTTCTTCACCAAGATCTACTAAAATTTGAGTTCCTGATGCAGCACAATTACCGATAACCTTATGACCAGTTTGGCGTTCTAATTCATCAATTAATTCCTTTGGGAAACCATGTTCAGTAAATGTTTTAAATGGCTCTGTAACATTTAATCCCATGATTTCAAGGTGTCCTGTAAGAGTATCTTTACCCAAAGATATTTCTTGCATCTTACCATAAGCACCATTTGCGTTCTTATTAGGCTTAACACCTTCTATTTCAGTTATATTACCATAACCTATAGCTTCTAAAGTAGGTAAGCTAATTCCACCTATTGAAGATGCTATATGAGAAATTGTGTTAGCACCTTCATCACTGTGTGTACCATTAAAGAACTTGCTTGAGTCCTTACATGTTCCACATCCTACGCTATCCATTACGATAGCAAATATTCTTTTAAATTTCATCTTTCTTATCCTTCCTATGTGCAAGTGGATGAATCTCATTGACCATCTCATGAAGTCTATTAGAGTCCAAATGCGTATAAATTTGTGTTGTTGAAATATCCTCATGTCCTAAGAGTTCTTGTACATATCTCAAATCAACGCCATTATTTAATAAATGAGTTGCAAAAGAATGTCTTAATGTGTGAGGAGATATTTCAGTTTCAATTCCATTGTCTTTGGCTAATTTTTTTATATATTTGAAAATACTTTGACGAGATAATTGCTTACCCTGATAATTTAAGAACACATATTCAGAATAAGTATTCTTTGTTAAAATAGGTCTAGCGTCTGTTATATATTTTCTTAATGTTTCTTGTGCCAAATCCCCAATTGGTACAATACGTTCTTTATCGCCTTTACCAATTATATCTATATACTTAGTATTTAAGTGAACATCAGCCAATCTCATATCACATACTTCAGAAACTCTAAGTCCTGAACCATACATAATTTCAAGTATAGCTCTATTCCTTAAATCTATTGGGGTATCACCATTAATTGATTCAATCATTTTAGTTACCTCTTCTTCTGACAATACAGAAGGTAACTTCTTATCATGCTTAACATTATCTACTAATTTAGCAGGATTATCTTTAGTTATATTTTCTTCTTTTAAGAATTTATGAAACTCTTTAATACTCGTTAGTTTTCTAGATATAGTTTGTTTAGATAAATTCTTTCTTTTTAAAGATAACATATATTTCTCAATCATTTGAGTATCTATGTCTTCAACAGAAAAAACATGTTCATATTTCTTTAAGAATTGTGCATAAAACTTTAAATCAGTTAAATAAGCCTCAACTGTATTAAGGCTTAAATTCTTATCAGTTTCAAGATAAGATTTAAAGTCAGATAATTCATAAAATTCAGGTTCTTTCTCTTCCATTATACAAACTCCATAAATACACTATTTGCAAGCATTAGTCCCTTATGAGTAAGCTTATAGTAATCACTCTCTAAAACTATCAAATTTTGATTTAATAGACGTTCTATAGACTCTTTAAATATATCTTCTATATTTTGATTAAACCTCTTATAGAACTCAATTCTTGATACTTTAAGCATTCTAAAGCCTAACATCATAAACTCTTTTTCTTTATCAAGTAAAGATAATTCTTCAATATTAACTTTTATACCCTTATAATAATCATCTAAATTATAAGCATTACTAAATCTCTTAGAATCAAGATATGAGCTTGCACTCATGCCTACTCCTAAATATTCTAAAGTTTGCCAGTAAAGTTTATTATGAATAGATTCTTTTTCTTTAGAGAAGTTAGATATTTCATATTGTATGTATCCATTACTCTCTAGATTATTAATAATATATTCATACATTAAGCCTTCAGTATCTTCATCAATAAGTTTAAGCTTATCTTTTTCATATAAATAACTATAAATAGTTTTATCTTCTAAAATCATTGAATAATAAGATATATGATTAATATTAAGTTTATAAAACTCATCTAAATTATACTTAATTAAATCTATTGAATCATAGGGGTGAGCAAATATTAAATCAACACTAATGTTATTAATATTATTATCTTTTAACATTTTAATAGATCTTATAATATCTTCCTTAGTATGATGTCTTCCAAGTTTTATTAAAACATCATTATCAAAAGATTCAGCACCTAAGGAAACTCTTGTAATACCATATTCTTTAAATAATTTTACTTGTTCTAAAGTAACAAGTTCAGGATTACATTCAATTGAATATTCTTTAATATTTAAGTTATTACTAAATGATTTAATATGTTTAAGCAAATCTAAAAGTAGATCGAGTGGTAAAGCATTAGGAGTTCCACCTCCGATAAAGATGGTTTCTATATCTAAATACTTGTCTTTATAACTAGATAATTCTTCTTTTAAATATTTAATATATTCTTTCATCCTATCATATTTAAATGTTACCATTTTGGGAAAATCACAATAAGAACATATGTGTTTACAAAATGGTATATGAATATATAAACCTCTCATATTACCACCATTCTTATTATATCAAATTTATAATTAAAAGAAAAATAAAAAGGATATGATGACATATCCCATTTGATAATCTTAGACTTAAGATTGTTTTACTATTCGAGATTTATTCTTCTTTAATAATCCAATAAGAGTTGAAATGAGTGCAAATATACCCATTATAAATAATATAATTCCTATATTAATTATAATCACTTTTGCATTAGATTCATTTCTAACCAAAGCACAAAGCATTAAAATAATACCTAAATTAAGACATATAACTTCAATAATTAATTCAACTAATTTAGTATTATCTTTATTTTTAAAAAGTGCACTTAAGACTAAACCTGTTGCTATAATTATGAGTGATAACAAAAATAATATTTTCAAGTATAGTGGCATTTCAAATAAATAGTCTATATTTGGATATAAAGTATCACTTATAACAACAAATAAACCAAAACACAAAGATCCAAGTAAGGTTATGAATAAAGAAAGAATTGATAGACTATATTTTATAACTTATCTTACTTTAAGCTAGAGTATTAAGTTGTTCTTCTATTTCTTTATATTTCTTTACTTTCTTACTTGAAATCTTACCTTTATAAATTACAAAATCCAAATCTCCTAGTACTTTTAAGTCAACTAAAGGATTAGATTTTGAAACAATAATATCAGCTGATTTACCTTCTTCAATAGTTCCTGTAACACTAGAAATACCTAGAATATTTGCATTAACTTCTGTTGCCATATTGATTGCATCAAGCGCTGAAACACCTAAATATTTATTTGCGTAAACTAGTTCTCTATACATATCATAATGAGTTACAAAAGGACATGCAGTATCTGTTCCAAGTCCTACAACAATGCCTTCTTTTAGACATGTTTTAGCACAATCAACAACTCCATCAAATACAACTTTTGCATTAAATTGTTGTTCTTCACTTAAATGAAGGATGTTTCTATCTAAGAAACTCATTGGAGCTGCTGGTGATAAAGTACACACAAGTTGAGCTTTAGATTCTTTAAATAGATTTATAATTTCATCATCTACTTTTGCACCATGTTCAATAGTGTCAACACCATTTTTTAAAGCTACTCTTACACCTTCACTTGATTCAACATGAGCTGCAACCTTAAGACCATGAGCGTGTGCATAATCACAAATGAATTTAACCTCAGCGTCATGCATACGAAGTTCACCAGGTTCACCCTTTTTACTTGCATCAAGTACACCACCAGTAATCATTATCTTAATTAAATCAACATTATGTTTAATTAAATCATCTAGCATAAGTTTAAACTCATCGTTGTTATTTGCTACTTTAGCTACAGTACCAGCCATATGACCCTTTGGTACAGTAAGTGCATAATCGCTTGATAAAATTCTAGGTCCACCTGAAGCTAATTCTTTCTTAATCTCTGAATCCATATGATCAAGTCCACCAACTAAACGGATTGTAGTAGTTCCAGATAACTTTTCCATTTTTGCAAAGTTCTTGCACATTCCTTTTACTACTTTTCTAACTAGTTTATGCTTTAAAAGATTGTTAACATATTCAGCATCATGTTTCTTTTTAGATGGTTTACCAGAACCAGCTAGGTGAACGTGTGCGTTAATTAATCCAGGTAATACGTATTTACTAGATAAATCAATAACTTTACAAGTTTCATTAATTGGTTCCTTAGATACTTTAATTATTTTTTCATCTTCAATTAAAATGTCACCTTGAAACATTTCTTCATTTTTAACACCTGTAATAATATTACAATTTTTAAGTATATATTTCATAATAATCAAACCCTTTCAAATAATTAATTTAATTATAACAAAAAAATCATACTAAAAGTATGATTATTTGTGTATTTTATAAGGAATTTGATAAGTATCAAGTAATTTAGTTAAAACATCTTTCTTAAGTAGAAATCCATTATTATAGAAATAGAAATATCTTTGTCCATCTCTAGACCAGAATATAATTAAATATCTTAAACTTTTTCTATTTGAATAAAATTTAGTAACGTCTACTTGTTCTACATTTACACAAGGTAATACCTTTTCAGGCTTAAAAGGTTGTTTTAAGATGAATGCTTCGTTCTCACAAATTAGTTTGAATTGATTTCTTACAACTAAGCTTGCAAATGTTAAGAAAACAACAAGACAAGCAATAAATATAAAAAAAGCTATATATAATTCAAGCATTTTCTTATTTAAATATACTGCAGTAACTATTGCACCGGCTACACTAGCTAGTGTTATAATTATATAAAGTAGAGTTTGCATAACAGGATATTTAATTCTAAATGCAATTATCTTATCATCTTTTTTAACATATTTGATATAGCGTGTAGCTTTTACGACTTGTTCTTCAAAAATTGGCATATTTATACCTCTTCTTTCTCTACATTTTCTAGCATAAATTCATACATTGCCTTATTAACTTTAATAGATTCCTTAAGTCTAGGTCTCATTACGTTATGCACATGTCCTGCAAAAGGATTGTTTGATTTAATATCTACAAACGTATAATTTATTTTATACTTATCTAAATCACTAATCAAGTCAAGGACGTCTTTTCTTAAGAAATCTAGGCTTGATGTTGAAACAAATATTGGTAATTTTAAATTAGAAATATAACTCTTGCAAGAAAGTGTTGCAAGATATTGTGGATTCTTATAATTTTTACCTAAAATCCATCTCTTTAATCCATTAGACAATTCATCATAACTATGATAATCCTGATAATTATAAGCAGGACAGTTAAGCATTACACCACAAATCTTGTAATCATCTTTTAATAATGGAGTTTGAGTACATTTTGCAAGAGCGTTCATTAATGCAAAATGACCTCCAGCAGAATCTCCCATAATAAAGATTTTATCATGTGTTAGTCTTAATAAATCTAGATTATTATAAATAAATGATATTGCATCATTTACATCTTGCATCTCATCTTTAGTTTCAATGTTGTCATCATTAAGTCTATATTCTATTAGGGCTACATCTATTCCTTTTCTTAAGAAATAATGTGCAAGCATGAAATTATCTTTTCTACTTGATCCTACATAAAATCCACCATGGATATTAATTAATAATATATTCTTCTTTTCTGTATTTGTATAATATAAGTCAAATACTTGTCTTTTATCTGTACCATAATGAATATTTTCTATTTTAACATATTTTTTTCTTGGCTCAAATTTTCTTTTAATCTTATATTTAATAGCTGTAAGACCTTGGAAAAATTTAAGCGTTGAACGTGTTAATTTAACCTTAGCCATACTATCACCTAATTTGGCTTTGTTTTCGCATTAGCTTAGAAATTAATTTTTTAGGTACGAAGTGAGAAAAGAAATGAAGTAATTTAATATTAAATCCAGGTACTATTTCAAACTTGTTTTTAAGCATCTTCTTTACTGCATATGTTCCAACATATTCACTAGATAAAGCTTTCATATTAAAGCGTGTATTAGCCTTTTCATTAAAACGAGTATCTACAGGACCAGGGCATAATACATGAATTTGAACATTAGATTTCATATCTTTAAGTTCTCTATAATATCCATGAGCTAAACTATATACAAAAGCTTTTGTTGCATAATATACATTCATATAAGGAGCTACACCAAAACTTGCGGCAGACGCAACAAACATTACATGTCCTTTATCTTTTTCAATAAATCTTTTAATAAATTCTTTTCCTAATATAAGTAGCGCAATATCATTTAATTTAACCATATTAATCTCTTTATTAATATCAGTTTTAGCGATATATCCTATATCTCCAAATCCTGCATTATTAATAAAAATATCAATATCTAAATCTTTTGTTCTTCTAAGTAATTCAAAACATTCACTTTCTTGCGTTAAATCCATAGATATATATTCAACATGAGTATTACATTTAGATTTTATATAATCTAAATCATTTTCTTTTCTTGAAACTAATATCAAATCATAACCTTTTGAAGAAAGGTTTATTGCAATATCTCTACCTATTCCACTAGTTCCACCAGTAATTAAAGCGTACATAAAATAAACCTCCTTTTTAAACAATTCATCAATAATATTATATTATATTTTTTAAAATTTAAAAAGTCCAGATTTGTAAACGCTTTGTGAAACTACTATAACCTAATAATACTTTAGAAAGGAAACTAAATCAAACTTTGATAAATCATTAAAAAGACTACCATAATCAAATGATTAAGAGCCAACCAAAACACATCATTTAATTACATCTACTATTTTAAATGGTATCAAGCTAAGCACAGGACTATAAGTGATAAATAAAAATTAAAAAGAAGTCTTTCGACTTCTAGTTAATCATTTAGTTTGTATACTCCAAAATATGTATCTTTGGTTGGAATATAAAGTTTGAAGCAATTATTATTCTTTTTATTAGTAACATTATATACTTGTAGAGTTGTAAAATATGCAAGTACACATACTCCTGAACTATCTTCTAAATTATAATTAAATTTAGAAACATTTGGGGTCTTATAAGTATATGATTTATAATTAGTTCCATACAATGTATAAGATTCCTTCTCAAGAATTATATAACAATTATATTTTTCTGAAAACAATTTTGCCTCATCATACGAAATATTTCCATCATACAATAAAGGTTTTCCTGAATAAAACCATTCTGTAGATGTACTAGGTTTTAGTTTATCAAAATCAGCTGGAATTGTTAAATACACAATAGGTACATCGTTTAAAATGTCACCGGTTTCAATAATGTATTCATCAATATTTATTACGTTTTTTGAACAAGAAATAAAGAGTGGGAAAAGTAACAAATTAAAAATTAAAACAAATAGAGTTTTTTTCATTTTAATCTTGATAAATTATTGTTACAACAGGATCAGCAACTATATATGCATAATCACTTTTCCTTGAATTTTCATCTATTTTATTACCCCACCAATAATTTCTATAATTCCATGTTTCATATTTCAGTTTATAAACGTTTGCAACAACTCCTAATGCAAAATTTTTATCTTTAATTGCTTCTTCATATACAGAAAAATTAACAGAAGTAGTTGTAGTTTTAGAATATGCATAAGTTAAAGTTCCGCTAATAGAAAATTTTTGATTTTCGTTTTCTTCTGTTGATATACTAACATTATTAATATTAGTTTTAGCACCTAAAGATTTAGCAATTGTTAAAGAATAGGATGTAGTTAATGATATACTAGTTTCTTCACAAGTGGTAACAGTTTCTGTAAAATTAAAATTAGTTAATTTCGAACCATAATACCATGATGTAAATCTATCAACGTTTAACTTTCCTAAATCTTCATAACTTTTTATTTGTATCATTTGATGAACACCAACTATTCCTTCAAACCACCATGTGATTTCGGACTCATCATATGAAATTGTATTAGGATCATAACTTTGAGTGCTTAATTTCCTGTTGTCATTTACGTAAACATAAGATAAATTTAATACGCTAAAAGATAAAAGAGTCCCTAATAAAATTTTTAGCATTAATTTTCACCAACCTACTTGTATTTTACAACTATTATAGTTTTTTCTTCGCATCAACCCTCATATTTAGTGTATAGATCTTACTAATCTCCTAAACTTTTTGTTGAATAAAAAGTCTCTCATAGGCAAACATAGATTTAAATTTAACACTATGATTAGGGTTGCACCGAATTATAACGCAAATAAAAAACTTGTCAACAAAAAAATAATCACTTAAATCACATCTTTTAAGCGTTGTCAATGGATTGTATAAATGATTAATATAATCGTTTATTATGATATACAATTATCTACTTTTAGTTTTAAAAAGAGTTGGTTTTATCCAACTCTCATATATTCTTATTCTTCATTTTGACTAATAACGTATTTTGCAAAATCCTTACCACACTTTAAAGCTACACCAATAGTCTTTGCGCCTTTAACGATGTCTCCACCTGTAAAGATGTTTTCAATATTAGTTTGAATAGCTTCACCATAAGAATTAACAGCTTCTACATAACCATGGTTAGTCTTAATCTTTCCAACGTTCCAAACACTTTCATCAGGAATTTGACCGATAGCAGAAATTACGTAATCACATTTAATATCAATGTATTTACCAGTACCTACAGGTTTTCTTCTACCTGATTCATCAGCTTCACCAAGTTCCATAACTTCGCACTTAACACTTTCAACCTTGTCTGTACCATTGATTTCAACTGGATTAGTTAAGAATTTTAATTCTACACCATCTCCTTCAGCTTGAGTCATTTCAGCTGGAGTACATGGAGCCTCAGCTCTATCTCTTCTGTATACAATGATAGTCTTATCAGCACCACTTCTTACAGCACATCTAGCACCATCCATCGCAACGTTACCTGCACCAACAACTACTACAGTACCAGATAATTTTGGTTTACTTTGTTTTAAATTTAGTTTATCTTCAAAATTAAAATCTCTTAAGAAATCTAAGGCATTTAAGCTACCCTTTAAGTCATCACCCTTAATACCTAAGTGTCTAACTTTAGTTAAACCAAATGCTAAATATACATAATCATACTTTTTAGCCATTTCTAGGAAGTCAGATTCTTTTAAATCTTGATTAAAATAGAATGTTCCACCTAGATCAATAACTGGTTGAACGCTCTTCATAACTGCATCCATTTTAATTCTAAATGCAGGTATACCAAAAGCCATTACACCACCTGCAAAATTTTCTTTTTCGTAGATGTCTACAATACATCCTTTATTAAGTAAATCTTTTGCAGCTGCAAGACCAGCAGGACCAGCACCGATAATTGCAATTTTTAATTGTTTCATTTCAAAAATCCTCACTTTTATAATTTTACTATGATTCTATTATACAATAAAATTAATTATTTAGTTAGTACTAACTAAAAATTCTTTAATCAAATAAGTCTTCAATTTTTTCTTTATTTAAATTTCTTCCTATAATAATTAATACCTTTTGAGCTTCTTTAATTTCTTCACATAAATAACTATCTTTTGTTATATTAATCAAATAATATTTATCAGTATAAATAAAGCCTTTTATTCTTGCAATAGTTCCATAAGTTAGATCATTAAATAATATGTCTTTAATAGAATCTAATTTTTCTTTTGTTATATCCTTATCTAAAATATATAGAGAACTAAACTCATTTGAATCAATATAAGGCATCTTTATATGTGGATAGTTATTATATCCAATATTTAAATTATTATAATCAATTGAATCATTATAGATAATATCATTACTAGTTAATATTTTAGGACAGTTATATTTCTTATATAAACTATTTAAATAATCTAAATTAAGTAAAATATTTCTTGAATCTCTCTTTGTTACAATAAGACGCCCACATACACTAGATTCAGAAACAAAAAAATATTCCTCTTCCTCACTTAATTTCTTATTATTGATGTCATATAAACAAAATATATTGTTAATTTCAATAGAACTTGCGATAGGTTCTTCATACATTAAATCGAATAATTCATCAGTATCAAATATACCACTTGGTTCAATTATTACATAATCATAATGTTTCATAATTATTGTAATAAGCTTAGTTTTAAGTCTTCTTATATGACAAGCTGAATCACATGCTGACGCAACTGATTCAATATCTACTCCTAAAGTGTTTAGAATTAAAGTATCTACATTAACAGCTCCGTAATCATTAACAATAAGACACACTTTTAAATTTTTGGATTTTAAATGATTTATATAATTTTTTATAAATGTTGTTTTCCCACTGCCTAAAAGACCAGTTACTAAATCAAGTTTAATCATAATATACCTCAAAGATATTATACTAAAATTTGAAAAAAATGCATAATAAAAAGGTTAAGAATTAACTTAACCTTAATAATTATTATTCAGCCATACCAGCAGTGATGATTGCCATCTTATAAACTTCATCAGCGTTGCAACCACGTGATAAGTCATTGATTGGGGCATTTAATCCTTGAAGGATTGGACCATAAGCTTCATATCCACCTAATCTTTGAGCAATCTTATAACCAATGTTACCAGCTTCGATTAGAGGGAAGATGAATGTGTTAGCTTGACCAGCAACCTTTGAATTTGGACACTTAGTCTTAGCTACAACTGGGCTTACAGCAGCATCAAATTGGAATTCACCATCGATTACTAGGCTAGGATCTTTGATTCTAGCTGCTTCTACTGCATCATGAGATAATTGAACAGTACCACCCTTACCTGAACCGTAAGTTGAGAATGATAATACTGCAACCTTTGGATCAATACCAAAGAACTTAGCTGTCTTAGCTGTTTCAACTGCAACTTCTGCAAGTTTTTCACAAGCTTTAACCTTAACTTCACCAGTTGCCTTATCAACTGTATCTTCATAAGAGATATTGATTGCACAGTCACCCATTGCAATCTTTTCTTCAACACCATCTTTTTCACGAACTAAGATGAAACAAGATGAAACTAGGTTAGCACCCTTCTTAGTCTTTACAAGTTGTAAAGCAGGTCTAACTGTATCAGCTGTTGAATAAGTTGCACCACCAAGAAGTGAGTCAGCCTTACCCATCTTAACAAGCATAGTACCAAAGTAATTTGACTTCTTTAATAATTCAGCGCATTCTTCGCTAGTCATCTTACCTTTTCTTAATTCTACCATTGTAGAAACCATATCATCAAAACCTTCGTAGCATAAAGGATCAAGAACTGTAGCTTTAGATACATCAAATCCGTTGTCTTTTGCAGCCTTAGCTACTTCTTCTTTATTACCACAAAGAATAACATCCATTAAATCTTCTTTAAGAAGTCTTTCTGCTGCAGATAAAATTCTTGCATCAGTACCTTCTGTTAAAACTATAGTTTTTCTCTTAGCTTTTAGGTTAGCTAATAAATTATCAAACATACCCATAATAAATTCCTCCTTAGGTATTTCATATGTTATACATTTTAACACAATTATAATTTTACAAAAATTCTAGTAATAAATCAACAAAATTAACTAATTAGTTAGTAAAATTATCAACCTTTTCAATAACCGTATCATAATAATCAACAGGATTTCCTAGTTCATTTTCAAACACATTTAAAACCTTGAAAACACTAACTTCCATTGGCGGTTCATCCTCACCAACCTTAACTAATACTCTATCATTAGGCTTTAAATCAAATCCATCCGCAATTACTTTATATGGTAATCTTTCACTTAATTTTTGATTATTTAAAAGCACTAAAGCTAATTTATGAGGCTTACCTGGATTTAAATACTTATCATCTAATATAAGATTAGGATTAATAATATAATAGTCATTATTTCTAGTCATTATATGAATAACGAAATCATCATCTTCATTATAAAAATAGTCATATTCGATATCTTTAACTAAACCAATATCCTTAATCTTTTCATTACAATAACCTCTAATTTCAATAGAACTTGTATTAAATGCAAGTCCATATTCACCTAATACTGTTAATATTTGATAGTCACTTTGTTTTGGTATATAAAAACGAAGTTTAAATTCATTTTCATTATTTACTTTAAAAGTAAATCTAGTCTTCATCCCTGGAGATTGTAAATCATTAAATAATAAGTTGAATAATTTAGAATCCATTGGAATATTTTTAGTTAATTCCTCAAACTCAAGATTAGCATAAAAGTCAGAAATATTCTTATAAACTTCATTGTCTCCTATATAATCAATTGTTAAATATCTTTTTCTAATTGCAAATAGCGCCTCAGAAATTTCATGTTTAGTTGCATAAAGATATACATTATCTTCAGTTTTTAGATAATTATCATAATCAATTTTAGCCATTCTATAAGCTACATCTGCAAATTTAGAATAATATTCCTCATCACGTAATTTCATTCTTAATTTATTATATAATTCCTCAATTAATTTTGATGCAAAACCTTTATTTTGATCTACTCCATTACCATACCAGAAACAATCTGCAAGCTTATATTTACTCTCAGTAGATCCATTTACACAACCAATACTAAAATAGTGGAAAGCTTTAGCGTAATCATGAATAGAATCGCTTGATTTATCATAATATCTTGGATTATGGTAATAATATAAATATCCTAAAGTATTAGCTGCATCAAAATCACCTAATTCAAACAATTTCTTAAGTAAGTTTTCAGCTTCTAGATAATTAACTTGCCAGAATGGTGCACCTTCATAGTCTAGATAAGCTACAGCACGAGTTGCAAGTAAATCATTTTGACTAATTAACTCATAAGCATAACTTTTGTATGTATCAAGCAAGGAAGGTACTTTATCATATAAATAATAATTAGCTTCTTGAGAATAAGTTTCAACAAACCAAACCTTAACTAGTTTTGATCTATAATTTGTATCAGCCATATTCAAAAATTGCATTTCATGCATTATAGATTCCTTAATATCTTCTATTGAATACATAAAGTTATCACGTGCTATTTCATAAATTGCACTTAAATACAAATGAATCAAATGGGCATCGCTTAAGAAAAATATATCATTATTAGCTAGTTGACCTAATTCCATATAATATTCAAATTCTTTATCATACTTAGCTAAATTAATAAAAGCATCAAAATTAAAATCTTTTAAATCATCAATATTGTTTAATTGTGCTAAGATATCTGATAAATGTATTTTAAACTTTCCATCATAGTCAAAGCCATTAGAAACCTCTTGTCCTACTAGTTCTGAATAGCTAATTTTACCTTGAACATAGTTTCTTAAATCAATTTCTTGAACTGTTTTAGGAAACAAATGATCAATTTTAACTTTATTGATGTCTACACTAATATTTAAAGCACCTTTAAAAATATATACTGATGTAAATTTAGCATACTCGTTTGCATCAGTTTCATCTATTTTACCAGTAATTATTAATTCTTTCCCATTTCTAGATATATATCCTGATACATATTTACTTTCTTTTAAATGTGGATATTCTGATTCTAATATCTCTATATTATGTTTTTTATGAATAAATTTCTTTTGTTTATTTTCTTTCATTATTTATTATCCCCTTTTAATAAATCATATAATGTTTGGTGAATGTTATATTCATCTAGTGCATCTTCTACAAGTTTTAATGATTCTAAATTCTCTTTATTATTTTTAACAGCTTTAATTAAAATATTTTTAGGAGTTTGTGCAAAATCAATGAATTCAATCATTTGAACAGTATATCCTGAATATTCAAGTAAATTACAACGAATAGAATCAGTTAAAATAGCAGCAAATCTATCTTTAACTAAACCGTATTTATTAATTAAAGTGAATTTAGATTTATTTAATTGTAAATTAATTTCATGTTGGCAACATGGAACAGATAATATGTATTTACAATCTAATTTAATAGCGTGGTACAATGCATAATCAGTTGCAGTATCACAAGCGTGAAGTGTAATAATCATATCAACATTGTTTTTTGGCTTATATAATGAAATATCACCTATTTCAAAATTAAGATTAGTATAATTATATTTATCTCTAATTTCATTACATTTCTTAATTACATCACTCTTTAAATCAAGACCAATGATATTTGCGTTTACTTTTTTAACAAATGTTAAATAGTAATATACAATAAATGTCAAATATGATTTACCACACCCAAAATCAATAATATTTATTTCATTACGATCAAAATCCTTTAAAGTATCTTCTAAGATTGATAAAAATCTATTAATTTGCTTAAATTTATCATAATATTGTTTAACAACCTTACCTTCTTTAGTCATTACACCTAAGTCAATTAAAGGTTCAACAATCATACCCTCTTCAATTAGATATTCTTTCTTTTTATTATTAGATAAAGTTACAAATTGATTTTGTACACGTTTCTTGTTAGATAATAAATGGCCTTTACTTGTTAATTTAAAATTGTAAATATAGTCATTAGTTTCAATACTTAATTGATAAAAATCACTTTCAAATAAATCTTTTAAGTAATCTGATACTTCATTAATTAATATATTCTTATGAAAAGCTTGAGTCTTAGTAAATAATTCAAATTGAATATATTCTTTTTCTTTAATAGATATTCTAGTTCCCTTAGATTTAATATATATTGAATCTTTATGGGGATTAGATAATGTTATTTTATATACTAAATTAAAATCAATTTCTTTAAACATACGATATACCTCGAACTTAAATATATTTTACCATAATTTGAAGTAATTATTTACTATATTTTTTTCTTTGGTATAATAATTTTTAAGGGTGTTAAAATGATAACTAAAAATGATATTTTAAATATACTAAATAAGAACAATTTTAAATCAAATGATACTGTATTAATACATTCCTCTCTTAAATCTATTGGTGAAATTGAAGGCGGAGCTGAAACTCTAATTAATGCATTAAAAGAATACTTTAATGATGGATTAATTATATTTCCTACACACACTTGGAGTTTTATGAATAGTGATAATCAAACTCTAAATTTGGTCGAGGCTAATTCTTGTGTTGGTGCTTTAACTAATATAGCACTAAACAATGGATTTAAACGTAGCTTTCATCCAACTCATTCTGTATGTGCTTATGGTGCATCAAGGGACTCTTATTTATGTCACGACGATAGCACACATTCGCCAGTTAGTCCTAATGGTTGTTTTGGAATACTACATCAACTTGATGCAAAAATTTTATTTATTGGTGCACCGCTATCAAAGAATACTTTCATTCATTCTATTGAGGAACGTTTTAATGTGCCTGACAGATTTACTAACAAGATTTATCACTTCTATTCAACTGATGGCATAGTAACAAAAGAGTTTTATATGCCTAAACATTATTCTTCCTTAAATCCACATATATCAAATAATTACTTAAAGTTAGAAGCTCCTCTTCTTGATTTAGAAATTTCAAATAATTTTAAGTTAGGAAATGCAAAATGTATAGTAATATATTCAAAGAAATGTTTTAAGTTTGTATCATATTTGCTTAATAACAATTTACATATATTTGATGATGATAAGGAAATTGATACTTCTTTAATTGATAATTTTAAAGCTTTAAACTAATATTTTAAAATTAAATAATCATTAAAAAATACAACTTGAAAATCTCCAAGTTGTATTTTTGTCTTTACCAAACGTGAACTCTTTTTTCAGGTGCAATATACATTTCGTCTTTTTCAGTTACTCCAAATGTGCTATACCATTCATCAAAGTTTCTAACTTGAATGTTAGCACGAAGTTTTGCAGGTGCATGCACATCACAAGAAAGTAAGTATAGGGCATATTCATCACTTGATTTTTGACACCATACTTTAGCCCAGTTAATGAAGAATTCTTCAAAATTAGGTTTATCTAGAGCATGCATAATCTCAAGAGCTACAGCAATACCACCGTTATCAGCAATGTTTTCGCTTACAACAAGTTTACCATTAACCTTACCGCCTCTAAAATCAATTCCATCAAATTCATCTATCATGGCTTGAGTTAATTCCTTAAAGTGAGCATAGTCCTCTTCTGTCCACCAATTAAATAAATTACCTTGTTCATCAAATTGAGCACCATTATTATCAAATGCGTGTGATATTTCATGACCAATTACACAACCAATTCCACCTAAGTTTTCACTCTTGGTTTGACTTAAAGCGTAGAATGGTTTTTGTAATATTGCAGCTGGGAATGTAATATCATTCATAGTAGGATTATAACAAGCATTTACCATATGACCTGGCATACCCCACTCAGCTCTATCTACTTCTTTATATAATTTATCGAATTCATATTTATGCTTTAAAACCATTAATTTTTGATAAGCATCAAATAAATTATCTTCTTTATTTACTACAAGTGTAGAATAATAAGGTAAAATCTCATCAGGATATCCCATCTTAATAACCATAGTATCAAGTTTTAGACAAGCTTTTTCTTTAGTTTTAACATTTAAGAACTTATTATCGTTAATTCTTATCTTATAAGTTTTAATAATATCTTTAACAATTGATACTATATCCTTCTTAGCCTCTTCACCAAAATAAGTTCTACCATAATATACGCCAATCGCATCACTATATATTTGTGAAACAACCTTATAAGCTTGTTTTTCAATTGTAGGATCTTCTTTTACGCCCATTAATGTACGATTAAATGTATTAGCTATTGCATAAATTTCTGGACTTAGTGCAATCGCTTTAGCCATTAATGTTTTAGAATAACACCAATGTTTCCATACTGTAAATGTTTCATCATTAAAATATTTAGAGAAGTTTTCTATAGCTTTCACATCATAAATAATAACTTCTTTTGGTAACTTATTATCATATAATTTAGATAATAAATTTACTAAATCAAAAGGTTTAAGCATTTTAGCTGCATCTTCAACACTGTAAGGATTATAGCACTTAGTATATTCAGCCCATTCTACTTGAGATTTAACAACCTTAGATAATTCTTTATCAAATAAGAAAGTATCTTTTAAATATTGTTCTTGTTCTTCATGACTTAACGGAGTATAAGCTAATACTTTTCTTAATGAATCTTCATATACCTTAAGTAGTTGACTACCGGCCTCATTACCCTCTGCGTAATACGTAGTATCAGGTAATATTAAAGATTGACTTGTAATTACAAATGAATTAACACGAGCATTCTTCATATCAGGTGTAACACCAAAATCAAATGGGAATGAAATTCCATCGTAGGCAAATTCTATTACCTTCTCATTAAAATCATCTACACTTTTAAGTGAGTCAATTTTATCTAATAATGGAAGTATTGGCTTAATTCCGTCTTTATTTCTAGATACAACATCAACATATTTTTTATATAATTCAGTTGCATATTCTATCTCTTTTAATCCACTAGACTTTTCACCTTTAGAGAAAGATGCAAAATCAGCCATTAACTTCTTTTCAACTTCTATATCAAGTTCTGCAAATCCACCCGCAACAGGTCTATCAGAAGGAATTGTAGCCTCTTTAATCCAATCACCATTTACGGCTTCATATAAATCATCTTGAATTCTAACTTTACTCATAATATTCTCCTTTATTTTAAGCTAGTGGATCCCATGGATCTAAAGTAATTATCTTACTATCTAGACTAGCTTTAGCTTTATCTGATAAATACTTCTTATTAACTACAACTGAATAAACATATTCATCAAACCACTTATCACTCATTATATATATTCCACTAAATCCTCTATCAGTACCCCAAGAATTGTTAATCTTCCATCTATTAGGATTTCCTTTTTTATCTAGATTTACACCAGATAAAGTCATCGCATGACATGGACTAGATGCAAAATAACGAAGTCTTTCATACTTATCCATATCAAAATCAATATTAAATAAATTGCTCAAATTATAAGCTTCGCAAGATAAAATACCTTCTTTAGTAAATGAACTAGTTATTACGTCACACGCAAACCACATACAATTACCATCCTTTAATGAGGCGATTGCACTTGTTTTTAACTCTTCAATTGGTAAGTTTAGGCTAAAGAATTCCTCATGAGCTTGTGCTTGAGATCCAATATTAAAATATCTTTGATAGAATGGCTTTTCTATGCTAGGATAATTTACTAAATTAACATAATCATCTAATTCAGTCTTAACATATGTATTAAAGAAATCAAGTGGAGTAGATTTAATTTCAATAACTTCATCCTTCTTAGTTTCTTCATTTGTTTTTACATAACTAAAGTTAAATTTACTAACAGGTTCACCTAGTGAAATTGCAAGAATCTTATAAATATCTTTTAATAATTCACTCTTTTTAGCTTCTAATTCTTCGTGTCCAGCACCATTTTTTCTTAAAGTCTTAAGTGTGTCTACACCTTTAACTTGGGCAAGTGTCAATGTTTGATCCAAATAACTTGAATCATTTGAGTGATATACCTCAGGAGAAACACTAAGTGGTACAATACCATACTTCTTAATTAAATCCTTAAATTGATGCCACCAACCACCATCTTGATTAGCTCCATTTGTAATTAAGAATTGGAATTCTCTTGATTCTTTATCCATATCAATTAATTCAATAGCTCTTTCATATAACATATTAGCTTTTTCTAGTTTATCATAGAAAAATAAATGTGTATGAGATAATTCAATATTTTTAATACCTAGTGCTTTTGCAACTATTTGTCTTACTACATTAAGGCCTGAAAACATCCAACAACGACCAGATCTCTTTTGATCTTCAATGCTAGGCATATCTTTAACTTCAACATTAAAAACATTTTGTATTTTATTTGCTTCGTCATAATTATAAACAGAATCCAAGATTCCAACTTTTCTTACAATGTTTGATAATAATTGATTATTTTTACTATTCTTAAAACTCTTACTATATTCTTTTATTTCTTCAATTTTTAAATCTTTACTCATAATATTCTCCTATTTTATTGTTAATATTTCACTAACTTCTTTTCTCTTAGGTGCTAACGGCTCTTCATCAGGATATCCTACTGAAAGTAAGCATGATACTTTGTATTCATTACTTACCTCAAGTAACTCTCTAACTCTTGTCTCATCATATATACCAAGAACGCAAGAGCCAATGTTTTCGTTTAAAAGTGCATACATTAAATTAGATGTTGCTACTCCTGCATCAAATGATTCAAAGTGAGACCCAAGTGATGTTGTAGGATTTCCGTCACGCTCGTATCCGCTTCTTCCTTTTATAGTTAGCACTGCTATAATTGCCGGAGCAGACTCTATAATATTAGTATTATGTTCAAAACCTAAACAAGATTTTGCAATTTCATGTTTTAATGACTTATCTTTTACAAGAACAAATCTAACTGTCTGGCTATTCTTCCATGAGGGATAAAATCTTGCGTTATCAATTGAGCGAATAATTAACTCATCATCTATTTCAATATCCTTATATTTTCTAATACTTCTTCTTGATTTTAAAGCATCTATTAATTCCATACATTACCTCTTACATAGTTGTATATATTATATTAAATTGAATTGATTTATACAATTAATATACAAATAAAATTTTAAAATATAATTTATTCATTTAAGATTTGTTAAAATTTATAATATTTTATCAAACAAAATTAAAAAAGATGACTTAACGCCATCTTCTTAATTAAAATATTAATTCTAGTATTTCAACATCCTCAAATTCACTTTTGTACTCATCTTTAATATTGTCATAAATTGTAGAAAAGAATGAAATTGACATATCATTTGCACTTTCTAATAATTCTTTAGAAATAAGAGCTTTGCCACTTGACTCTATTTGAAGCATTGCATCAAATATTTCTTTATCTATATGAGCACTATTTTTAAATATTTCAATGTCATTTTGACATGTTTTAGTATTTATTCTAGTATTATATCCTAACATACTATTATCAAAGTAATGCTCGGGTGTGCTTTTTAATTTATTTTCAATTAGGTAAGACGAAATAGGACTTACTGAATCTGATTCCATTTCAAATATTAAATCTAACAAATTACTATCACTATAAGCTTTAATTATCATATTAATCTCCTTAACTTTCTAGTCTTGCAACCACACCCCAAGGTGGTGTGATTCTATAATTATTAATTAACCAAATAAAAGGTATATTAAGTCTCTTTGATTCATTCGGGAAATCTAAATATCCATCAGTAATACAAATTACAGCGTCGATTTTTCCACCAACTCTTTCAACATAAGTAGGTAATTTCTTAAAGAAATCATCTAAACTTGTTCCTCCACCACCTAAAGGTTTAATATTAAGTAGTGACTCAAGTGAATCAAATTCATACATTGGACTGCATACTGAATCAAAGAATATTATATGTGCTCGCATCTTGATATTTGCTTCAATGGCACCTTTAATCTCAGAATAAGCTGTTGTAATGTCACGTCTTGTAATGGAACCACTCGTATCAACTAGAAATAACAAATTAATATTATCTTGTTCAATTCCAACCTCATTATAATCAGGCATAAAAAACCCTGAATCCTCATATCTTCTGTCAACTGGAGTAAATGAGTAATCATAAGTTGGCTTGAAATTTAAGAAATTAGCTAAAAGTTCTCTCCAATCAATACTTCCGTTTTTAAGTTTGTCATAAATTCTTATTACTTGAGGAGGAATATCGCCTTGTGTCTGATTACATTCTGCTTGATTATTAATACTATCACAAACTGAAATAATCATTTTATTAACTAAATCTTCTTGATATTCACTATCCCCTGGCCATTTTGAATGGTCATCAAAAGATGAATATTCGCCTTCCGTATTTGAGTCAGCTAAGCTTTGTCCATTAGATTTACTTTCCTTTTGATTTTGATTACTATTTTGGCTTAAACTTACTAATTTATCTTTCTTTTTAACAAGTTTTTCATAAACTTCTTCTGCAGTATATAAATAGCCTTCTTTACCATCAATTAAATGCATTGACACATTACCCTGAACAGTTATACTTTCAAGCTTATCATCAGCGTCATGTAAAATGGTAGAATTTACTACTATATCACAGGCTATGTTAAATAATTCTTGATTATAATCTAGGCCTCTAAATACATGTTTTAGCGCTACATGAAGTATTTCATGCATTAAAATGAAATCTACCTCACTTTGAGTTAACCTATATAAGAAATCTCTACCAAAAGCTAGCTTAGACCCGTCAGTATATGCAGTCTCGCAATCCTCTAAGGTTAAGTTTAGATGCATAAGCATTAGTCCGTAAAATCCATGTTTACTTAATACTCTAACACGTGAAAGAAGTAATTTACGAGCTAATTCTTGATCAGTTGTTTGCTTCATCAAGTAATCTACCTCTCTTTGAAATCCATGTTCTAAAACTATAACTTTCTAGTAACTTAGATTTGAAACCTGGTTCAATATACATATAATCTTTAAGTAATACAACTTGGAAATCAGGTGGTAAATTATTTGCATATTGAATACTATTATCTATTAAATCTATATTCTTCTTATTTTTTCCTGCGTAAGAGACCATACTAGTAATTAGTGCGTATATTACATCTGGTTCGCTAGGTACTTTAGTTTCAATTCCTTTAAATATATTTTCAACATTTGGTAATTTAGAATATATCTTAGTGTATTGTCTAAATTCTACTGCCGTACCTTTACCAACTAATCCTTCAATTAGATCATAAACTAGCGTAATATCATCTGATACGTTATTTAAAATATTAGATACCATTTCCCAGCTACGTGGAGTTGCGAATGCTAGACTTTCACTCTTTGGATCAAATGTATTTAGTAGTGTTGGATTAAAATTTAAGAATCCTAATATATAAGGATGAATTCCAGACTTTATAGCCCATTTATTCCAAGAATCAAAACTAGATTCAACTTCAATATGAAGTAATCTGTTAGCTAAAGCTTTAGGCATATTAAATGAAACTGATCTATCAATAGTTCTATTTCCAGCCGCAATTACGATAGTATTATCAGGTAATTTATGTTCACCAACTTTTTTATCTAAAGTAATTTGATAAGCTGCAGCTTGAACTGCTTGAGAACAACTAGAAAGTTCATCTAAGAATAAGATATTTACTACATTAGAACTAGAATCCATATCAAAGATCTTTGGTTTTAACCAGATAGCTAGTGTCTTATCAGCGTTAGATGTAGGAATACCACGTAAGTCTACTGGATTAAATAATATCAATCTTACATCTGTAACATTAACTTTCTTTTTAGTATTTTCCTCTATTACACGAGCTAATTCATAAATAGATTGAGATTTACCTACACCAGGTTGTCCCCATAACATAACAGATGGTAAGGTAGATAGTGCTACATTCTTATTTATTGTATTAGAGTACATAAGTGATAAAGTAGTTACTACCTTATCTACATTAATATGTGGAATTTGATTAACTTTAATATCCATATTTATTATTCCCTATCCTTTCAATTTTTTATTTAATAATTCTAGTCTCTCTTCAAGTTCTGAAATCTTAACTGAATTATCAAATTTCTTATTTAAATTAGAATTAATTGTATCAATAGTATCTTTCTTTGAACTTAATTCTTTTTCTTTCATCTTAAGTCTATCTTCTAAATGTAATAGTTGATTATCAATCTTTGTTAGTGTTCCTAAATTAGTCTCAAGGAAAACATGATATTCACCGAAACACTTTATATCAATTCGCTTTTGATTAGTTAAAGTATGTTTTGGTACATACAAATCAAAGCCTTTATAATTTGCAATAAATTGATCATTTTTTTCTTGTTTATCACTTGTAGCTAGATTCCAAATCTTATTTCTAAGTTCACTACGACTTTCTTCAGATAATTCAACATTATTATTAGAATAAACTTGTACATCAAGTTTTAAATCTTCGATTTCTTTTCCTAATCTATCTACTTGTTCATTTAAACTAATAAGTCTAGCTTTATTAGTAAATACTCTTTCATCCTCTCTCTTTTGAGTAAGCTTTAATTTATTTAACTCATTATTAAGTTCTAGATAGTCCTTAACTGAAGGATTACCTACAGCTAAAGCTTTAGCTTCTGCATAATTAAGCTTAGTATCCTCAACATCTTCAAGCGATCTTTGAGTAAGAGAATTTGAAAGAAGTGCATTAATAAAGTTTTGTTTGATTTCAAGTAATTGCCAGCTGTACGCATCAAAACTAGCTTTTTGAATATATTTATAGATAAATACCTCTTCGTTAGAGTTTTGAGGTCTTATAATTCTACCTTCTCTTTGCACCATGTCACTAGGACGCCATGGAATATCTAAATGATGAATTGCATAAAGTTTCTTTTGAACATTTACACCAGTACCTAATTTAAAAGTTGAACCAATTAATATTCTAATTATTCCTTGATTAAATTCATCAAACATCTTCTCTTTAGCTGTTTCGCTAGTCGCATCATGAATAAACTGTATTTCATCTTCATGAATACCTTTATTTACAAGTAATTTCTTCATCTCATCATATACATTAAAGTCATCACTTGGAGTAGATGAATCACAAAATATTATTTGCGTTAGATTCTTATCACTTGTCCTCTTATATACATCATATACTTGATTAGCACATTCAAATACTTTGTTATAAGAAACAAAAGAATACTTCTCGTTATCTACAAGTCTTAAGTCTAATGCAGCTTTTCTTGCATCAATTGTAACCTTAAGCATATTATCTTTCTTTCTATCAACATACCCATTTCTAATAGAATCAATACGAGTTGCAACGTAGTTTAAATATCCTCTAAGTTCAACAGATTCATTAAGTTCAATATTAGTATAACCATTAAATTTAGGTAACCCTTTATCATTCTTATTGAAATGGAAATCAGATATATTTGATAATATTTGAGTTAGTTCAGTTAAATTATGGAACTTAGAAAATCTAGAACGAAGTCTAAATGCATTAGTATTAACATCAACTTCAACTTCGTCACTTGATTCTGCAAACATACCAATCCATTGATCAAACTCATAAATATCTAGTAACTTTAGCTCCCCTGGTTGTAAGTAACGCTCTATTACATAACAATCACAAATCGAATTAGTAATTGGAGTACCTGTTGCAAATATTATCCCTTTATCTAATGAATTTAGATAATCACAAACCTCAAGTAAATGTTCACACTTAACACTCTTAGAATTAGATAGTCCGTCATAGATAAAAGTTGTATTAACGGCTAAGTTCTTATAATTATGAGCTTCATCTAAGAATAATCTATCTATACCCAATTTATCAAATGTATAGTCTTCAAGTTCATTAACCTCTCCAGCTTTAATCTCAGCGATTCTATCTTGAATATCAAGTTTCTTCTTCTCTAATTCTTTAGTAATCTTAGAAACATCCTTAATTTGTACAATCTCATTTAATTCATCATATAATTTATTTAATTCAACAGCTTTTGAAACCAAAATCTTATCAAATACACTATAAGGCATAATGATACTACCTTTTTCAAAGTCTTTAATCTGCTTTAAGGTTTTCTCTTTCTTTCTTGGAGTAAAATCACTTGTCTCAATTACTAATAGATTAGAATTAGGATATAGATTTTTATAAATATTAGACCATTGAAGAACAATACTATTAGGTACTACATATAAGTTCTTCTTAGATAAATTAGTTCTAATTAATTCCTCACCAGCACAAACCATAATGTAGGTTTTACCTGCACCAACATTATGTGCAAGTAAAGTATTATTGTTAAATAGTATTCTTGCGACAGCATTCTTTTGATAATTGAATAAATGCTCTTTAGGATTTAAATTAGGAAACTTTAAAAAATCCCCATTATAAGTTCTATTAATAATGTATCCATACTTTTTATTATAATCTTCTTGCAATGTATCTATATAATCCAAAGAAGATTCAATAAACTTATGGAAATCACTATTTAATGTTTCGCAAATGTTGGCTGCAAGTAGTGTTTCGCTCTTATTGAGTACTGCCTTCTTATTCTTTTTACCAGTATTAATATAGTCAAATACTTGTACTTTCTTATTATTTAATAATGAAACCAAAAGTTTCTCGACACTACGTGCACTTGTACCATAATGAATATTTAGTAAATTTGAGGCCATATAACCTAAATTAACCTCATAGCTTTGGGTAAATGTATCATGTCTTAAAGTATATTCATCAATCTTAGTATCTTCTAAACCTACCATGCGATATAAATGTTTAATAAATTTTAATATAAGATTACTACTAATCCATGGACTTGATAAAGTATAATAAATCTTATCAACCTTAACACCAGCTGGCATTAATTTAGTAAGTACTTCAATATTTTCTTCAAATATATGATACTTAGAATCGGCCTTTTTGGCTTCCTCTAGCTTCTTATAAATATTACCTGATAAATATTCATCACTTAATTCAAATCCTTCATAATAGTTTTCTCTAAACTTAATAGGGTTACGATAAATTACACCTTTTAAACTAGATAAAACTTCATCCTTTGTAAGACCTGAATTTTCTGAAATATAATTAATATCTACTCTTGCAAGATCATGAAGTGATTTAATTAGAGCTTGAGAAACATCTAAAAGTTCACCTGTTTCTTCTTTACTATTATCATTCAATAAATCCCAACTAACATCTAATATATCGCTCATATTTGTTTTTCCCCCTTTAACAAAAATCAACAAATATATAATCTAAATTTTATAAAAGTAAACCAAATTACAATTATAATCCCTTAAGTTTCTCTATTTCTTTCTTAATCTCTTGAATATCATGTATCTTATAAAAATTAATATTCTTATCTTTTAATACAAGAGTTAAATTGCCATATGTAGGTGCCTTTATAACTTCAAGTTTAATATCTTCTATATCAGAAGGCTTAATTTCATATTCTGTATAATCTTTTAATTTAATATAAATAATATCATCATATTCATTATAAGAAATGTGATAAATTGGTACGAAAAAGATCTTAA
This sequence comes from uncultured Eubacteriales bacterium, assembly GCA_963628445.1. GTDB lineage: Bacteria > Bacillota_I > Bacilli_A > Acholeplasmatales > Anaeroplasmataceae > JAEELC01. The sequence goes on along the minus strand of CAVGEZ010000001.1, from coordinate 18,624 downwards.
TTATACATAAAAGTGAAATGATAAATGTAATAGAAGTAAATGTAATAAACATACTATTTGGTCTATTTTTAATAGAAAGAATTAAAAATACTATAAACAATATAAACGCAATACATGAAATTACATAAGTTGCAATATAACGAGAACCATATATTCTTTTCATTCTATCACTCACCTCTTTTATAATATTATATAATAAATGATAAATAATTTTAATAAGATATTTCAAGTTTTCTCTATTTGACAAATAATACTCTTAGTTATAAAATATTAACACTGACTAAAAAAGAGAGGTATTAATATGGATTTAGTTATTCTAGCTGCCGGAATGGGTTCTCGTTTTGGTGGTTTAAAGCAAATTGAACCAATGGATGAATATGGTAATTTCATTATTGATTATTCTATCTATGATGCAATTGAAGCTGGTTTTGATAAGGTTATCTTCATCATTAAAGAAGAAAACTATGATATTTTTAGAGAAACAATTGGTAAGCGTATTGAAAATAAGATTAAGGTTGAATACGTATTCCAAAAGTTATCTTTACTTCCAGAAGGATATAGCCTACCAGAAGGTAGAGTAAAGCCACTAGGTACTGCTCAAGCTATACTTGCAGCTAAAGATAAGGTAAGTGATCGTTTTGCAATTATAAATGCTGACGACTTCTATGGTAAGGAATCATTTGTAGCTGCAGCTAATTTCTTAAAGAATGAAGCAAGCACTAACGTTTATGGTAATGTTGCATACAACGTTGCAAATACAATGACTGAAAATGGTTCAGTTAAGAGAGGTATTCTTTCAACTGATAAGGCTAACAATTTAACTCATATTGAAGAATCAAGTGTTGAACATAAGGGTGCAACTATTCTTGCAACTCCACTTGATGAGACTGTTAAGCCATTTGAAATTGAAGCTACTACACCTGTATCAATGAATATGTTCTGCTTCACTTCTTCTATTATGACTTATCTTGAAAATAGATTTTCTGACTTCCTAGATCAAAATAAAGATAATCTAGAAAAGTGTGAATATTTAATTCCAACTGTTGTATCAGAACTTATTCAAGAAAAGAAAGTTTCTTGTAAAGTTGTAAAGTGTGATGCAGTATGGTATGGTGTTACTTATAAAGAAGATAAGCCATTTGTTGTATCTAGTCTAAAAGCACTAGTTGATAGTGGTAAATACAAAAAAGGATTATGGAAATAATAATTTAAGGAGGATTTAAAGTCCTCCTTTTATTATGTTAATTATTAATATTTATGCTTGATTTTAATTCCTTTGAACCACATTTAGGACAAGTCTTTTCTATTTTCATAGCTTGCATACAAGCAGGACATGTAATACGAACAAAATTACTAGGTCCCATATTGTGAATACACGGATTATTATAAACATCAAATTCATAATTACATTTTAAACAAGTATAATGCATAAGTCTTCTCCTTTTTTAAAAGTTAGTTAATACTCCTAACATATTTTTAGATAAGATATTTTTAGTAATATTAGTTATTTCTAAAATACTTTCTTTCTTCTTATTCTTACTCCAAGTACATAAAATAGAACTCATGATTGCAATTTTAACTTGAGTTTCATATTTGTTATCAGTATCATATACCTTTCTAATAACCTTATTAAAAATATAATCATTTTCACTTGCTGTAATATAGATTAAATCTGAATGAGAATCAAAATAGGTAAAGAAAAATAATATTTTATCATTTTTATCTTTCTTTAATCCAATATATTCTTTTATATATATTTCAAGCTGATATTCAAGTACATCAGATACATAGTCAAACAATCGATAAAATGTAGTACGTGCTATACCTGATTCTTTGTATATATCACTTATTGTAATATCAACTAATCTTTTTGTAAATAAATTATGTCTAACACTTTAGTGTAAGTAATTATAGAAGATTATTTAAATGATTTTAAAAAATTAATGTTAAGACTAAAATAAACTGAAATTTGGCACAAAACTAAGAATATAAATTCTTAGTTATTAAATTAAAACAAAAATGTATTTAATTTCTAGAACCAAATTTTTTATACTGAATCTTTCTTTATATTTTAGTTATTTAAAATATATTCATTTTATCTTCTATAATAGCACTTAATTTATTATTTCTTTTAAAACTAAAAGTAAATTCTTTTGTTTCATTAAATAAATTTTTAAAATAATAATCAAATATGTCATAAATAAATTCCGAATAGCTTTTTTGCACTTCACAATTGTCTATATCACAATCATTTTCGTTTAATTTTACATTTTGACTCCAGTTTATTTCATCTCTATAAAAATACGTAATTTTTTTTAATTTTGGATCACTAAAATCTGTGTAAATATCTATAATAATTTGAAAAATATTCTCTATTTTATTAATCTTATTTTCATTAATCCTATTTAAAATTTCTTTTAAAAAATTAATAAATTGATAGAACAAAATACTATAATTAAATGCAATTGAGTTTGATATTTCCTCAATAATGAATCTTTTTTCATAATATTTAAAAGTATTTGATGAATACTTTAATTTAATATATTGGTTCAAATTAATTACATCGGAATTTGATGTATAACTTAAAATAAAATCTTCTTTTAGATAACAACTAAAAGTTACTGGAATAAAACGATCATCAAAATCATATTCATTTGGATTATTTAAAAAACAAGCTTCTAAAAAATTATTCTGTATATTTATCAAATAGTTATTTAAAAAATTATGATAGATATTTAAAAGATCTATCAAAAAATCTTCTCCAAATTCTTCCATTGAGAATATGAATAAATTCCGATTAAAATCAGTGAAAAAGAATGAGTCACTTGAAATTAAATCAGTCACTTTATCGTTTAATTTTAAATCAAAAGAATATTCATATAATAATTCAAGTCTTAATTTGAATAAACATTTATATAATGACATATTTATTGTTGACGAATTGTCAATTTTATTAATAATATCAAATGCAAGATAATTATATAACTTTTTTTTAAGCAGTAAGTTACGAACCTTTTCATTGCAAAAAAAAGGCAAAAGGATTGAAGGAAAAAATTGATATATGTATTCAATAATTTCTTTTGTTTCACTAAATCTATCAACATCCATGAGAAATAAAATGTTGTCTATCGTTTCATCATAATTTTTTTCATCTATATAATTAATTGTATTAGATATTAAATTCATAATCATCTTTTCTTTTTCTTTATCTGAAGCCTGATTAAAATTTTTGTATAAACTTTTCTTCATTGTTGATGTTCCAAAATATGATAGTAATAATTTTATACATAAACATGATATTAAAACCAAAACGACTATGAATAATATTCCGGTTGATGAATTATATATTCTCTCTGATAATAATTCAAGTTTGTCAAAAATTTCAAGAAAAACAATAATAGTTAAAGAAGAAAAAATATAAGCAGAATAAGAAATAACACTTGTTAGCTTAGGATGTATCATACTATAATTTACCAAATCTTCCCAATATACTCTCTTTGAGCGTGAAGATAAAATCGTAACAAACGAAACAACGATAAATGCAATAGAAATTACATTGAAAAAATCTCCAATTTTAGGAAATTTTACTAAGCAAGCTAAACAAGAAATAATAATACATATTAACATCCAAATTAAATATTTTACTATAAAATCAATTCTTTTATTTTCCATAATTCTCCCTACTTAAAATTTACAATTATTTAAAATTATGATTTTCTATCATTAAGTATATAAACAACAAGTGTAACAATTAAACATATTAAATAAAATATAATAGTTAATATTAACGAAAATATCTCAAATGAATTATAAAATATAACTAAAAGTAAATATAAAAGGATGAAACAAAAAGTTTCAGCTAGTATTACACTAAATATAAATTTGTTCTTCATACATATTCTCCTTCTATATCCAAAATATCAATTTGATTATAATTTATATATCCATCTATTCCAAGAGAGTCTATATCAAGTCCTACAATACTATCTAAATCTATAGTATTATTTTGTGATCTTATGATATTTTTATCTAATACATATAAAAAATCATTATAAATTTGATATTTCTTAATACTTGAATTAGGACTTATTGATAAAAATATAAGATTATCTTGTTCAATGTGAATTCCAAAGAAACTTATTAAATCTAGACCAATTATATTATTTATAGAATTCTTCTTAAAAGAGAAACCATTAATTGTAATATCCAAACTAAATTCAGAAGTAAACTTTAAAAAATCTATTCTAAAAATATGATTGTCTACATTAATACTTAAATTATTATAATCTACAATTTCATATTCTTTAATAGGTTCTTTTTCTTTAGTATTAATTATTATTAAACCTCTTAGTTCATTAATACTTCTACTTTTATAACTACAACAAATAATACTATTTAATTCTTGATAAACTTCTTCAACTCTTTTATCTATTTTATTTAAAATGTTCTTATTATTTGTAATTATTTCACTTACACCTAATTTATCTACCACTTTATTTAAGAATGCACAATTTACATTAGATCCTTTTATACCTTTTAAATAAATAGTATTAATTTTAATGTTATTTGTAATTAGATAGTCCATTACAAAGCTTGCATTTTCTGATACAACATAGCTGACGCTAGAATTAATTTGTTCTTCTTTTGTAGTGTATTTTACATCCATTAAGTAGACATTATTTAAATATTTAGATAGATTTAAATTATATAATCTTTTATCTATATTAATATTTAATTTATCAATTAACTTAATATTTCGTATTTCTAAATGATTAGAAAATATATCATATAATTCAAAAGCTATAGATTCTAACATTTTTGATTCAGAATATATATCAGGATATATTTCAACAAATATAACTAAAGTATTATTTAATTTATTTAGTTTATTTAAGTCATATAAAGCATGAATATCAAATCCTGAAGATAAGTATAAAATGACATTAGAATATTTATTAATTAAATCTTTTAACATAATTATCTAATCTCAATATTTCCAAATCCAAGTAATTGCGCATATTGTGAGAGTTCATTCATTTCAGTGTCAGTTGGTGAGGCTAATTTACTCATAATGCCTCTAACTCCGTCATTTCTAAATTTTATAAGTTTAAGTTTAGTATTTTTAATGTCTTTAAGAGACTCACTAATTCCTTTAATTGCTTCTTTCGCATCCACAAAATCTTTGTGATAAACAATTCTTATTTCTTCTAACTTATTTATTTGATCTAAATAAACTAAATTCTTCTTTACTATCTCATTACTTGCTCCAGTTAAACGCTTAAAGACAAGATTATCCCATGACTTTACATCAAGCATTACACCATCAGCTAAATCTATGAGTTCTTTGTATTTAGAAAAATCTATTGTACCATTTGAATCAATCAAACAAGATAAATTATCCTCTTTTGCATAAGTAAATAATTCTCTTAAGAACGAAGGATACAACATACATTCTCCGCCTGATACAGTAATTCCTCTTATAAATGGTATATTTTTCTTAATCTCTTTATATACCTCACTTGCATCCATAAACTTAACTTTTGGGCTTGCATAATTTGGACAAATACTAATACAAGTACCGCAGTTAACACATTTCTTATCATCCCAAATTACAGTGTTGTCAACTAGGCTTAAGGCTTCCTTAGGACATTTACTTACACAAACACCACAATTTGTGCAAAATTCTTGAGTTTCTGGATTGTGACAATAAAGACATGAAATATTACATTTTTGTACAAAACAACTCGTTCTTAAGCCAGGTCCGTCTACATAAGAAAACTCTATTATCTTATTAATAGGTGCTTTCATTAAATCATTCTAACCTTTCTCTTATTTAGGCTATTAGTTTTATAATTATCTGCACCAAGTTGAGTTGTTTGTTGAATTACAGCCTCACCATTAAAGTATTTAGCCATTTCACTCTTCTTAACTAAATATCCAGTTATACGAACTAAATCAGTATCTTCAGCGTAAAAGGACATATAATGCACTCCGATTTTAAATGCACCTTTAACTAAATCAGTTAAGGCATCTATATTATTTAGTGAATCCTTTGAAATAGGGAAAATATCTCCTACACCAGCTGGGAAGTATTTATGAAATTTAGATGAATGCACTAAATGGTCTCTAAAGCTTTCAGGTTCATCTCCTACTGGAATTCTTACACCTGATGTGATACCAAAGTCACTATCAAGTCCTACTTGAGCATGTAACATAAACTTGTTATTAGTTAATGGAGCATATAAACATTCAAAACTAGATACAACGTCTTGAATCTTATCCATAATTTTTATTCCTAGTTCATCTGCTAATTCATCACGACCATATTTTAAGTTTTTGCTAACTAATAGTTTATTTACACATTCAGCAAGCCCTGTTATACCGAACATCGCAACAAATCTATTCTTATCAATTAATCCTTCTTTAACTAAGAATGATGATTCAAAATAATTAGACTTTTCAACCAAAAACTTAATTCTTTCATTAATATAATCTTTCACACATTCAAGTGCATCAGGCAACACTACATTAATAAATTCATCTATGTTATTAGTCTCTTCAGCTAGACACGTTAGAGTTAGACGAGTTAAAGTATAACATCCACCTTGAATAGGTAAAATGTTATAACAAGATGAAATACCATAATTAGAATCATAATATGTACTATTTATAGTATCATTACATAAAGCTGGATTAGAACACTTAAGACTTGATTTAATAGCTAATTTCAAGAATTCATCACTTGTAGTCTTTGAGTTATATTTTATAGTTAGATTAGGTACAGTATTACCTAATTCACTTATTACCTCAAGTATTAATCTTCCACATCTAGTCTCAACAGGTCCTATATTTGCATGGCAGAATGAATCATCTATTGTTCTATCTAAGAAATTTAAGAATAACTTTAATTTTGTCTTAACCTCTTCATCAGTAAACCCATCAATAAATGGCTCTAGTAAATAATCTAAATTACCTAAATATACAGGAAAGTTTGTAATAGATGGAATATGATGATATAGCGTCATTAAATTAAATATAGCCTCATCTAAATTAGAAGGCTTTTTAAGACGCAAAAATTCAGATCCATTCTTCATAAACTTCTCAAAATCAACCATTATATATCTAGGTCTATATGGTGCATGACCCTCAAAAAGATCATTAATTGCACCAGTTGAGAAATAATGAAGTTGTTTTTCACTAATTGGTAATACATTTAGGCTATTTTCAGCTAAATGAGCTAAATCAAGTACCTTTTGTTCATAAGTTCTTTTACTTGATGTTAGCGTATTATAAATAATTTCTTCAGTAACCTTATTCTTTTCTAAATAAGTTTCACATCTCTTGTCCATAAAAATCTCCTTACAAGTTAAAAACTAGTCTTTTTAAAAGACTAGTAATAATCAAATTCTCTTTCATCTACAACAGGGTCATAGTCAACAGACTTTTTCATAAAATAACTATCCTTACCATCTCCATAGAATCCTTCATTGATACGTACAATTTGGAATCCATAATCTTGGAATACTTGACATGCTGCCTTTAAATCAACTGATACATTTAAATATAAGAACTTAATATCATTTCTGTATGTAAAACCATATAATTCATCAATTAATTTAATACCATATCCAAGTTCTCTTGCGCTCTTATCAACACCAAGAACCTCAATATTAGCTCTTTCATAAGAATAAGAAAGTCCTGCATAACCTAAGATTTTATCATCTTTAGTTAATACAATAAAATAAGTATGGTATTTACCATGTGGAGTAAAAATTAAATCATGAAATACATCATCTTCCATTGCATTAGTACCAAATATTTCTTTATTTAATTTAGAAACCACTTCGAAATCTTTTTCATTAATTTTTCTAATTTCTAACATAAATACCACCTCATATTCTATTAATAGTATAACATATAATTACTTTATATTTAAGCATTTTTAAAATGTTTTAGTATATCTCGCCTTGTAACTATACCAATAAACTTATTTCTATCATCAACAACAGGTACATAATTTTGTTCAATCGCAATATTAAATAAATCCTCAATATTATTATTAATAGAAATAGTCTTATAAGTTTTAATTCTTGATAAACTAGATATTTTAATCTTTTCACTATCTCTCATTGAGAAATGATTATCCTTTAAAATTCTAAACAAGATATCAGTTTCCGATAAAGTATACTCAAATTCACCATTCTTATTAATTACTGGTAAATTAGTATATCCACTAGATTTCATAACTTCTAAAGCTTCACGAAGTGAATCATCACTATTTAAATACTTAATAATAGGTTTCGGTCTTAGGAAAAATAATATATTCATGTTTAGCACCACCATTTAATTTATATTATATATCAAAATTATGTTAAAAATATGTATAAGTTTTAAAATTTACATTTTAAGTTAGAAAAAGATCAATCTTTTTATCGATTGACCTTAATTTCATATTATTTAGTTTCTTCTACTGCATCAGTTTTTTTCTTCTTTTTAGAATGCATAGATACAATAGCACAAATATTTACAATAAGAATTACTGCAACTAAAGCTGTAATTACATATTCAAATATTGTAGTTTCTTTATTATCAGTCTTTAAAGTAAATGATTGATTAGAATTAGATAATTTAAATACTTGATAATCACCAAATTCACTTGTTTCAGCTTTCTTTAATTCATCATTATCACAAATATAAACTAAAGAATCTAAATCTTTAATCTTTACTGTAACATTACTATATTTTATTTCAGTGCCATTTAAAGTAAATACTAATCTATAGTTTTCACCTGTTCTAACTAATTCTACCTTAGTATTAGAATCAAATTCACCTTCAACAAATATGTACTTATCAGTAGTATTTAAGCTTGTTGAAACAACTGTATAATTTGCATATACGAAGTTTTCAGTCTCATCTGACCAGTTAACAATATAGTTATTATCGTCTGACTTAAAGAAATATAAAGAGTCCTTTAAAGTTGCATACTTAAATTTAACATCTTTGTCGATATCATCAGTATAATATCTAATTATAGAATTAATTTCAAAGTTATCATAATTAATCTTCTTAGTGTCTTCATCAATTAAATCACCTAAATTAGAATTCCATTCCATATAGATAACGATATTAGATTTTTGACAAATAACTTGTTCTTCATTAAATAATGTTTCAAGGATATCTTTTGATAATTCTTCATAATTTAGGGTATTATCAAACTTAATATCATCACTTGAATATAATTCTTCAAAGATATTTAAGAATGGATAAGAAGTTAGAGTATTTCCACCAATAAAGTAAGTTGAACCAAATTTATTATCTAAATACATAGATAAACTATTATAGCTTACAAGCTTATCTTTATCTATTGCAAAAGCAGCATAATCTGAATCAGCACCATAATTCTTAGAATCAATTCCTAAGAATTTATTAGATACATAATAATTATATTGAACTTTTGAATTAAATGTTGAATTAGATAATTCAATTCCATCAAAATAACCTAAAACAGAACCTGTATAAGTTGATGTAGTAGTTATAACTAAATAAGAGTCAGAAATTGTAGAGATTACTTTACTAGCACTAGATGCATAACCAGCTATACCACCAATATAAGATGTACCTTCAACAATTGAATAACTTGATGTGTATTTGATATTTGCATCAGTCATGCTTCCAGCTATACCACCTGCATATGTAGCTTTATTTAATCCTTTAACCTTAACATGTCCATAAGAGATACATTCAAGTACACTTGCATTTTTCAAGTTACCAACAATACCTCCGGCATATGATCCACTTGATACTTCTATTGTTGCATTATTTATACAACCCTTAATATCAGCTTTAATATCAACTAGACCTGCAATACCACCAGCTGATTCTGTAGATGATGTAATTGCACCCTTATTTAAACAGTATAAAATAATATTCTTACCTAAATTAGTAGCTGAATCAATGTTAGTATCACTATCTTGTCCATTAATTAAACTATTAATTATATCTTCATAATCATTAGAATTAAAATATTTAGAATAATCAGAATCACTAGACTCAGTAATTGTTGTATAGTATCCTATAATACCACCTACATTAGTTCTTCCAAATACATCACCTAAATTAGTGTTAAAGTAATAAGCTCCATTAGATAAACCTGCAATACCACCAATAAATGAACCAGTATTAGTTGTACCTACTTTAGAATTATTAGTACATTTAATAATTTCACCGATTGAATATCCTGAAATACCACCAATACAATAAATATTATCATTTGATGTATAAGATTTATTATTTATATATTGGTTATTACTAGATTCAATAATCTTTCCACCATTAAATCCTGCGATACCACCAACATATGATTTACCATAAACAAATGCACTATTATTAACACTTGTTACATAAGCATAACCATAATTAACAGTTGAATCAGTACTAGATTCATCACTTGATAGCTTATAATTACCTACATAAGCAATTACACCTACATATGACTTACCTTCAATATAACCACTAACATTCATGTTAGTAACTGTACCATAAAGGCGTCCAATAATACCTACATAACTTGACTTTTTACTAGTTATAGAAACACTTTCAAAATCTAGATTATTAATACTTGCACTCTTTGTAACAAGATTGAATAATGATGAATATTCATTTGAGTTATCACTTGTAATATTATAATTAATTATTGAATGATAATTACCATTAAATGTACCATTGAATTCTTTAATAGACAGATTCTTATTATTAATTAAATTAATATCATTAGTTAAATCAAATACCTTATTAATTGAATATGTAGAATCATTATTACAGTTTTCTACAAATTCAACAAAATCATCTACATTATTAATCTTAACATAAGTTAAATCCTTATCTTCTTGTTGTAAAGAGAACTTATAATGTCTAGTACGTGAATAGATATGGTCCTTAGAAAATAAGATTTCATAAGTTCCTTCTTTACTAATTACAATATAATCAGTACCATCTTTATAGTAATCAATTCCATCAGTAATATAGAATTCAACATTATTTTTAACTTGTGCTTTATCAAAAGTAATTGTTAATTTATATTGTTCATAATCTGCATCATATAAATCATCAGTTTCTTCTACTTTTACAAATTTATATTTATCTTCTAAATTATAATTACCATAATCATCATATAAATAATTATTAGTATTAGTGGCTAAATAATAATTATTAATAGCTTTTTCAGCCTTAGAAGACACTGTTTCATATTTTTCATTAGTTAATGGTTTAAATGTAATCGTATACCAACCTAAATCTTTAATAGTTAATTTAGATACTACAGTATCTGAATCGTTATCATCATCAATTACATTATAAGAATTTGTTACTTGATCATATAAATAAATATTATAATTAAATGTATAATCTCTTTCATTAATAAAGAATTCTTTAGACTTATAATTAGTAATATTAGTATCTCTATTAAAGTCTAATTTATATAATACATTAGAATTATATTCTACCTTATCAGCGTCTTGATATTTAGTAGTTAATTCATTCTTAAATGAAATATAGTACAGGCTTGATTCATCAATATATGCATTATATGTATAATCATCTCCAGTGCCATAATTACCAAATTCATCATACTTATAGATATTTCCGTCAATTGTTTTATCAGCTATATACTTAATATCATAATATCCTGAATACTTTACAGTATAAGTTGTTTGAGCATCTGAATATTTTACTTGATTATTATTACTATCTTTAAAGCTTAATACTTGATTAGCTTCTAAATATAATTCATCAATATAATATTCATCATATGAAGTATTAAATTGATTGAATGTTAATTCTTTTTCTAAAGTATCATTTATTACAAGTTTATATGATGGCTTCATATAATATTCATATGAAATATGACAATCAGTCTTCTCTAGCTTAGTATCAGTTGTATGAGCTTGATCATATATAAAACTAGTTGAGAAATAAATATTATATTTACTAGTTTGACTAGCCTTTACACTTAATGAATTACCTTGATTATTATAGTATTTTGCATTAGTGTTTGATTCAACTCTAAATAATTTAGTTGCATCAAGTTCTTGATTTTCTAACACGTAATGAGTACCGTCACTAGATAATGTCATTATATTTTTACTCTTCTTTTGATAATTATCAGTTGAATAAGTAACATAATATACTATTTCATCAGCACTAACTGTCTTAATACTAAATACAACACTTATAGCTAAAACTAGTGATAATAAAATTGTTATAATCTTATTTTTCTTCATATAGAGTTCCTCCTAATTCATTATTATTTTTCTTTATCTTTTTAAATTTCTTCTTATATTTATCTGTATCAATCTTTGGTAAAGTTAATTTAAGTAGTTTATCTGCAAAGAAATATAAGAATAATGGTAATACACACATTACTGAAAGAATTGAAATAACAGTACCTCTTCCTAGTGCTTGACCTAATGTTGAGATTAGTGGGTCTTGTACGAAGAAGTAAATTAAGTAACCTGCTGCAATCATGATTGAACCTGATGTCAATATTGTACCGAATGCTTGGTTCAATGTATCAATAATAGCTTGTTTCTTAACTTCTTTTCTGTTCTTATTTAAGTTATCTGGATTACTTACAAGTTCTGTATATCTATTAGTAATAACTATCGCATAGTCTATTGTAGCACCCATTTGAATTGAGGATACAATTAAGTATACGAAGAAATAAATGTTAATTCCTTGTATTGCAGGTATTGCAAAGTTAATAAATATAGCACCTTGAATAGTAGCAACTTGAAGTAGTGGTAAACCATATGAATTAGATGTTAACATTAATATTAAATATACGAATACTATTGTTAATATTGAAATAAGTAAGTTATCTGTAGAGAAACTTGAATTCAAGTCATATGAGTTCATTGAGTCTCCTGCAAATATTAAATTAGGATGATAACTCTTTAACTCAGAGTTAAATTCATCAATTAAATTAAATGCAGCATCATCTTCTATTTCAGCATCAATATTAAATACAATTCTTGTATAATTAGTACCAATTAATTGGTCTTCTGCATCTGTTATTTGATCTCTTATATCTTCATACTTTTCAAGTACATCTTCCTCATTATTGATTGCAGCTTTAATGAAATCATCATGAGAGAAAGCTGTATCACACATTGAAAGTAGAGTTGCTGTATAGATATCAGGATTAGCTTCAAATGTTAATACTTCTTCTTTACTAGAATTTTCATCAACTAAATAAGCATAAGCTAAATATATCTTTTTAGCCGTAGCGTCATCTGTACCTAAGAATAATGCAAAATCTTTATAGTTCATAGGGTCAACTAAAGTATGAGTAATATTATTATTAGTTATTTCAACATTTGAAATACAAGTAATATCTGATACTAATTCTTTAGTTTTAAGATATGTAACTACTTCTTTTTCTTCTTTATAGTCATCACGTGGTACTAAAATAACAAATTGATTTTTAGAACCAAATATTTCTTTTATTTGACTTGATGCAATCATCGATTCAGTAGGCTTTGTTGTTGAAATAGCTGATTGAGCATATGAGTATGTTAATTGGTTAGAAAATATTGCACATACAATAACTAATACTAAAAATACTGGTGGTAATATATATCTTAATTTAAATATAAGTTTAGAGAATCCAGTAATCTTTGGAACAAAATCTTTATGAGTTGTCTTATCAATCCATTTTGTAAATAATAAAATGATTGATGGCATAAAGAAAAATACCGCAAGCATAGAACAAATAATTGATTTAGCAAGTACTAATCCCATGTCTTGTCCTAACTTTAATGTCATGCAACATAGTGCAAGTAAACCTGATATAGTAGTTAGAGAGGAACCTGCAATTTCAACGATTGCTTTAGACAAGGCTTCAGTCAAAGCCTCTTTAGGTGCAAGACCTTTAGCTTTCTCTTCTGCAAAGCGTTGAGACAATATGATTGCGTAGTCGATAGCAAGCGCTAGCTGCAAGATTACACACACTGAATTTGAAATAAATGAAATTGTTCCAAATATAAAGTTAGTACCCATATTAAGTAAGGCAGCTGATGCGAATACAATTAAGAATACTAATACTTCTGCAAATGATTTAGAAGTAAACGCTAGTACTAAAACTATAATTGCAACAACCATTACTAAGATTTTATTAATATCACTGGCTAGATCGTCAGCATATGTATCTACTAAACTTGTTTTAACTAACGTGTCATAAGGACTAACAAGTTCTAATACCTTATTATAGGCATCTACACAAATCTGATCATCCTCAGTTCCATCATATGTAATAGTAAATAAGGCACTTGATGATTTATAATAATCTTCTGTATTTTCAAATGGAAGGTCTTTTACTCCTTCTATTTCAATGATTTCTTCTTTAAGTTCGTTTGCTTCATCAAATGTAATATTTCTAATTAAGAATGTAGATGTTCCGTATGTCACAAATTCATTATCCATTATATCTAGACCTTTTTTAGTATCTGTGTCGGCTGGTAAATAAGATGTGATTGAATATTCAATGTTTACCTTATCGCGCGCAAGGCCACATAATATTAAAAGAGGAATAAATATAAATAATATTAATTTTGAATGATTTACAATAAAGCTTGCAAATTTTTTCATTATTTATACCTCCTACAGTTTGTATTTTTTAAAAACCTTATATATAATATAATTAAATATTGTTGATATCAACAACATATTTTTATATTTGTAAAATATACTACAAAAGTAAAGGAAGTGTAAATAATGGATTTAAGAACAATTAAAACCGAAAAAGCTCTATATAAATCCTTAGAGTCTCTCTTAACAAAAAAATCTTTTGATAAGATAACTGTACAAGATATTTGTGATAATGCTCAAATAAACAGAGTTACATTTTATAATCATTACGCTGATAAATATGATTTGTTTGATAATTATGTAGATTACGTACTTGAAAACTTAATTAAGACATCTGTTAGTCCTAACACAACAAACATTAATACATATTTAAAAACTTTAATAGGTAATGTGACTAAATTATTATATGAAAATAAAAATATATTAAAATCACTAACTAATGTTAATAATTCATTTTTAGTTTATTTAATTCATAGTAAAATAAATAAGGAAGTAAATTCGCTAGTAAATGTATATTTTCAAAATGTTAAATTGAGATATAATTTAAGACTTATTACAACATTTATTATTGGTGGTTTCTCATCAATTATAAGTGATGCGATTTGTAATAACAGTGTTACTTATGATGAATTAATTAAGGAATCAGAAAGATTAGTTGATGATATTTTATATCTAATATTAGAAAAGTAAGGACCAATTACAATCCTTACTTTTTTGTTATTTGATTAAATTTTTACTTTTTATCATTTTTGTCTTTAATAAATAAATCTAATGCAAAATATAAGAAACAAATGATACTAAAAAACAAACATGATATAGGACCCACTTCATAACTGTAACCTACATTTAATAATATAATAACTAAAACAACACAAACAAGAGAAATTGTTGTGAGTAAAAAACTTCTTCTAAT
This sequence comes from uncultured Eubacteriales bacterium, assembly GCA_963628445.1. GTDB lineage: Bacteria > Bacillota_I > Bacilli_A > Acholeplasmatales > Anaeroplasmataceae > JAEELC01. The sequence goes on along the minus strand of CAVGEZ010000001.1, from coordinate 3,068 downwards.
CCTTGACATATACATCATACCTCCTCAATTTTAATAAAATTGTATCATTAGATAAAATTATAGTCAATAAGATTAGTTCATATTATAATTTTTCTCACAAATCCATTTTTGTAAAGAAAGAAAATGCAGTTAAAGCTTTAAAAGTTAGAATTATTATTTTTATCTCTTATATTATAGTTTTTTGTTCTTAGATGATGTATCAATTACATTATCTAATTCAATATTAGACTTATTATTTACAACATTAAGATTATCTTTAGATAAATTTAAATCATTAATCAAATTATTTTCAAGCTTTTCTCTATTAGGATTTTCTATTCCTTTAGTTTGATAGTACTTCTCTTCTACATCTCTCATACTTTGTCTAACTAAATTATTATATTTATCAATTTGATTCTGATCTTTAACTTTTAGATTATCATACTTCTTATCTACATTAGTAAAGTAAGCTCTAATTTTTGATAGTATGTTAGTCTCGGCTTTAACATATCCATCCTTGTTATGCCTTACATCTAGTGGAATTATTTCATATGAAAATGTATCATTAAATTCAGTATATCTAACATAATTAATATAATGATTACCTTCCATTATTTTTTGTAACATAATTGTATTAGAAATTAATAATGCATTTCTTAAATTAAATTGTCCATCAGCTACTTGATAACAAGATTTCAAAGGTTCAATTTCTTTTATTGAAACTCCGTCGATATAAAACTTTTCAAAATCTTGAGCCTTTAAAAACTTTGTCATTCTAGCGTCACTAGTTTCAAGTAATGTACAATGACATAATTCATCACTTAATGAATCATCAAGCATATTTTCAAAATATTGTGCTTCTTGATGATTTAAAGGATTTATTTGTTCATTTTTAGGTTTATTAATATTATCTAAAAATCTTTGAGAAAGCTTATATAACTTATATGATTCCTCATGTAAATTAAGATTAATTTTTCCTTTAATTAAACTAGTTTGGATGATATATTTTTGAGTGTTTTTCCAAATGTTTTCTGGAAATTGACGTTCAATATCCATTTGAACTTCTGTACCTAGAGTAAGTTCTGAATACGCGCTAGCATTAAAATTATAACGTCTTAAATCCTTAGTAATTTCATATCCTATAGGGTCAGCAAGTACATGAATATTTTCTAATCTCTTAACATCTTCTAATGAATTAATCTTAGAATTATAATAATCCCTAAATTCTTTTTTCATATTATCAAATGTTTGACAAAGGACAGCAAATATAGTGCACTTATATGTATCTTTAAAATCATATGGATTAAGTTTTTTATAATTACGAGCCATATATTCTTGAAAATTATCTAAGAAATCTAAATATTTCTTTGCACTAACACATACATTTCTAGCACATGTAGTTAAGAATCTATCAAGATTTACTCCTTTTAATCCATAATTATTAATTATATATGATAGTTCATATATAGTAATATTTTGACTATTTAAAGCAATTTCAGCCTCACTATATTTTTGATTAATTTTATCTAATGTAGAAACAGATTCAAGCTCATAATATTTTTTATCTTTACCATATTTCTTCTCATGAGCTTTTAATTTTTCATCAATTGTCTCAAGTTCTCTAATTTTTTTAGCTTTATCAAGAGCTAAAGCCTCGCGAGTATATTCTCTTAATGTTTCAATATCTTGATCATTTAATACAGGAGTAAAAGCATCAAACATTTCATTTAATTTTTTAATATATTCCTCATCACTAAGTAGAGGATTAGAAAAACTAAATGCATAACTTAAGTTCTTTAAGTCTCTTGTATCTAGACGACCTTTTTGAGTTTTAACAAGTTTAAAAATATCTTCTTGCCTTTTAGCAAGCTCTTTATCAAATAATCTTGATCTTTGTTTTAATACATCATTTACTTTATCAATATTTTTTTTAGATTTAATAAATATATTCTTTCTTGGCATAATATCACCCACTTTATAATTACATTATATAGTATTTTTTTAAAAAGATGTGTAATAATTGTGAATATATTTAAGATATTCATTAATAATCACTAAATTAATAATGAAGGTTAGGAATAATTTTATATCTAATTTTATTTAATTCAAGTAAGTCTCTTTTTGGAATAATTTCGTTAGCATATCCTTTAAAATACATTCCTTCTTGAATTAATATCTTTTTTGCTTCAATAAAATTAACACCCATAGTTTTACTTATAAATTTTATATTATCTATTGTTGGGTTATTTTCTGATTTAATAAACAATTCATAAATAGTACCATCAAAATCAATTGAGTTTAAATTAGTAGTAGTAATTTCATAGTTACACTTACTACATCTTATTATATGGTCTCTCACAACATTTTCTATTATTAATTTCGAATTAAATTTAGGACATAAATTCATTTTCTTCTACCACACGGATAAAAAGCAATCATTTTACCCCTTTTACTAAGATCTACATTACCATTTGGAAGCCTATCAGCCGCAAAATGTTTTCCATTTAGGTAAGCCCAATAAAACGTATCAGGCGAATAAACAATTTCATTCAATTTGTTAGCTAGTTTTTGAGCAAAGCCAAAATTAATTGGACCTGTTTTACAAGATAATAATCTTACTGCCATACCTTTTATATTGTTTGTTATGTTTCAAAATTCCAGCAAGTTCTCTATGATATATCGGCCTTTGTTTTCCCATCCCATTTACTTAAAATTCAATATAATAAAGAGATCCATGACCAATTATCAAGAGTGTTATTTACATTTTTGTCACTTCTTTTGCTTATATTATACAAAAATTATTTATTTTAATGTGAAACAACAATATCACCAATATCTGCTTGTTTATTTAGTTTCTTTAACAACTCAAAGTTTTCAAAACTTAATTGTCCATGAACACCGCTTGATAAACCAATATTTATTATCCTACCCATTAATATCACTTCTATTTCTTCTAGATTGAAATGTTTTATTAAATATAAACATCTCATTCTTCAAACATTTTTTTAAGAATTAAATCATAAAGTATTTACATTTAGTATAAATCATATTTAGCAACCTCCGTATTATAATATTTGTCTTATTAAGTA